>NZ_JBVJUY010000018.1:163001-166121 GCF_055604165.1 Streptomyces sp. NPDC037242 | reverse complement strand
GGGAATCGACGCGGAGCGTCGGTGACCGACGACAACGCGGCGAGCGTGCGTGCCAGGCCCCGCCGGCCAGACGGGACTTTGACGACACGACCTAGCCCCGTAGCGGGCGTGTCGTGGGGCCACTCGGCGCACCCTCCGCGCGGGCGCCGCCCGGCTCGCCGAGCATCGGGCGCATGACCGCATTCGCCACCCTGTTCCCGGCCGCACTGCTGCCCGCCGCCCTGCTGGCGGCGGCCGCGCTGCCTGCGCCGCCGCCCGCCGAAACCCCCACCGCCTCCTACGTCGTGGTCCTGCGGGACCACGCCTCCCGGGCGCCCGCCCGGGCCCTCGTCGCCGAGGCCGAGGCGGCCGGCGACCGGGTCGGGGCGGTGTACGACACCGCCCTGAACGGCTTCGCCGTCCGCACCAGCGCCGCCCGCGCCGCGGCCCTCGCCGCGGACCCGCGGGTGGCCTCCGTGGAGCCGGACGCGGAGTTCCGGATCAGCGACGGCCAGGTGCAGAGCCCCGCGCCCTGGCCGCTGGACCGGATCGACCAGCGCGAGCTCCCGCTCGACGGCTCGTACACGTACGCCACCTCGGCACAGGGCGTCACGGCGTACGTCGTGGACACCGGGATCAACACCCTCCACCAGGAGTTCGGCGGCCGCGCCCGGCACGGGGTCAACACCGTGTTCATGGAGGCCGCGGCCGACTGCAACGGCCACGGCACGCACGTCGCGGGGACGATCGGCGGGGCGACGTACGGGGTCGCCAAGGGGGTCTCCCTCGTCGCGGTCAAGGTCGCCGACTGCCGCGGGAACGGCACCCTGTCGGCCATCGTCGGCGGCATCGACTGGATGGTGCGGGACTCCTTGGCGGCGGGCGCCACCCCGGCGGTCGCCAACATGAGCATGGGCGGCAGCTACAGCTTCGCCCTGAACCGGGCGGTGACCCGGGCGGTTGCGGCCGGTATCACCTTCACCGTCGCCGCCGGCAACGCGGGCGAGAGCGCCTGCGCCGGCTCCCCGGCGGGAGTCGCGCAGGCCGTCACGGTCGGCGCCACCGACGCCGCCGACCGGTGGGCCCCGTTCTCCAACTACGGCAGGTGCGTGGACCTGGCGGCGCCGGGCGTGGCCGTCACCTCGGCCTGGAAGGGCTCCGCCACCGCGGTCGCGCGGGCCTCCGGCACCTCGATGGCGGCCCCGCACGCGGCGGGTGTCGCCGCGCTGGTCCTGGCGGGCGGCACGGCCAGGACCCCGGCCCAGGTGACCCGGGCGCTCATCGGCGGCGCCGTTCCCGGCCGGATCACGGCGCTCCCCGTCGGCACCCCGAACCTGCTGCTGCACGTACCGACGGCCGGGTAGCCCTCCCGTACGCGCATCCGACCCGGGTCGGAGCGGCCCGCCGGCCCTGCCGCCGGCGGGCCCCGCAGACCTGGGTCGGACCAGGTCGGACCGGGTCGGGCCAGGTCAGGGACGTCCCGTGAACCCATCAATCCCACCCGCGCCGCTCACCGTCCGGTCGGTATCCGGCCACCTGTCAGACCTGGCCTGATGGCACATCAATTTCTGAGTGCTTCGGGCGAAAGCAAGCCATTGACTTCTCATCACCGCGACGCGTCAATGTCGGCCACCGCACCGGCTCGGCCCTCCCCCACACAGCGGGTGGGGGGAGGGGTTCGTCTGACGAAGGAGTCGCGACCCAGTGAGTACAACGTTCCGACGAAGAGTTCTGGCCGGGGCGGGCGCATTGTCCCTGGCCCTGACCGGTGGCGTGGTGGGCCTGGCCGGCTCCGCGCAGGCCGCGACGAAGACCACTCCCGTCTTCGAGAACTGCGATGCGCCGGCGCCGCAGGCGGACGGTTCCGGCAACCAGAACTACACGATCACCCTGCCGGACGGCGCCAAGGCCGGCGAGGTCGTCCCGATCACCATCGACCCGGGCGCGAGCCCGCTGCTCCCCGGTTTCTCCGTCACGACGGTGAACACCTCCAAGGTGACCCTGAAGGTCGGCACGACCACCCAGGTGGTCGTCAGCCCGCCCGAGACGGTCAACGTCGAGGCCGGGAAGCCGCTGGACCCCAAGGAGTTCTCCGGCACCATCAAGATCCCGGACGGCACCGAGGGCACCACGGTCCACGTCGCCCTGGACCTGTCGGTGGTCGACGCGAACCTCAGCGGTTCGATCTTCACCACCACCTGCACCCCCGATCCGCGCCCCAGCGCCTCCCTCGGCTCGGTCGCGGTGGAGGCCCTGCCCAAGGACCCGATCACCACCAAGCTGACGCCCAACAGCGGCAAGGCCGGCACCGCGGTCACCGTCACCGGCGCCAACTTCCCCGCCGGCCCGGTCACCTGCTCGGCCCTCAAGGGCGGCGCCGCGACCGGTGAGACGGGCAGCGGCACGGCGGCGGCCGACGGCACCGCCACCTGCGCCATCACGATCAACGTGGACACCGACCAGATCAAGATCGACGGTGCCATCACCCCGTACAAGGACTTCGTCTTCATCAAGGACCAGCCCGGAGTCAAGAACCCGGTCGACGTCGAGGTGCTGCCCGGTCCGCTGGCCATCGGCCCGCAGAGCGGCAACCCCGCCGTCAACTTCGGCAAGGTGACCATCAACGGCAAGCCGCAGTCGGTCGTCGGCCAGTTCACCGCGATGTCCGTCCAGGACTTCCGCGGCGGCACCCTCGGCTGGGACGTATCGGCGACCCGTACGCCGTTCCTGAACGAGGCCACCGGCCACTCGATGGCCAAGGCGCAGATCGGCATCCAGCCGTCCTGCAAGGTGACCAACCCGGACAGCCCGAGCACCTGCACCGCCGGTGCGCCCGGTGCGATCTCCGACACCCCGATGAAGATCGCCTCCCAGGCCGCGGGCGGCGAGAACCTGACCGGTGGCGAGTTCGAGGTCGGCGGCGCCGGGATGATCCAGCTCCCGCCGTTCATGTTCGCCGACACCTACCAGTCGGTCGTCACCTTCTCGATCGCCTGACCCTGCGCCACCAGCCACACCAGCCACACCCGCTCCGCTCTCCCCACCAGCCCCACCCGGGTGGGGGGGGGGGGGGGGGGGGGGGGGGAGGAGCTCCCCCCCTTCCCTCCCTTCCGGGGCCATAACAAGCACACCACGCCTACC
>NZ_JBVJUY010000018.1:34714-162992 GCF_055604165.1 Streptomyces sp. NPDC037242 | reverse complement strand
AACCCCCCCCCCCCCCCCCCCCCTCTCCTCCCCCCCCCCCCCCCCCCCCCCCTCTTTCCCCCCCCCCCCCCCCCCCCCACCACCCTTCCCCCTGTCCGCCCCGTCTGGAGAACCGCCCATGCGCACCCGCCTCCGCACCCGTAGCCGCATCCGCACTCGCAGCGCTCTGTACGGCCTGCTCGCCGGCCTGCTCCTCCTGGGCGCGGGCCTCCTCTCCGCCGGCCCCGCCGCGGCCGCGGACAACGGCACCTGGGGCGTCTTCCCGACACCGCCGGCCGGTGCGCAGATGACCGACCGCGCGTACTTCTTCCACCAGGGCGAGGCGGGCGGCACCATCACCGACAGCGCGACGATCCTGAACTCCTCCGACAAGGAGCTGACGTTCCAGGTCTTCGCCACCGATGCCGTGAACACCCCGGTGGGCGGCGCCTTCGCGCTGCTGCCGGTGGAGACCGCGCCCAAGGACGTCGGAACCTGGATCGCGCTGGCGCCGGAGGCCGCGACGACGGTCACCGTGCCGCCCAAGGGCCGCAAGGACATCCCGTTCACCGTGAAGGTCCCGGCGGACGCCACGCCCGGCGACCACGTGGGCGGGATCGTCGCCCTCAACACCGCCGTGGAGGGGGTGCAGAAGGAGGGCAAGGTCCAGGTCGGGGTGAAGCGCTCGGTGGGGGCCCGGCTCTACTTCCGCGTCCCCGGGCCGGTGACCCCGGGGCTGAGCGTGGAGGACGTACGGGTCGACCGTGCGGCTCCGCTGCTGCCCTGGGTGAAGGACGCCCGCGCCAAGGTCACCTACACCCTGGTCAACCGCGGCAACGTGGTCGTCGAGCCGAAGGTGCGGGTCACCGCCGAGGGGCTGTTCGGGCGCACGGTGCTGGACCGGCCGGCCCGCGAGCTGAAGCTGGTGCTGCTGCCCGGCCAGCGCATCGAGCTGACCGAGGACTGGGCGGACGCGCCTCAGTTGGACTGGGTCACCGTCAGGGTCTCGGCCGGGGCGTCGCTCCACCCCGGCCTCGATTCCGGCTCGGAGGCTGATTTCCTGGCCGTTCCGTGGCCCGCCCTGGGCGCCGTCCTGGTGCTGGCGGGCGCCGCGATCGCCCTCTGGGTGCTGCGCGTGCGGCGCCGCGCCGGGGCCGAAGAAGCGGAACCCGCACCGGACTTGGCTGGGGCCCGCTGACCCGCGAGGGTGTCTCCGGGTGGTGGCATCCGGCCATCACCGCTACGGGGAGGCACCAGCCATGGAACACCAGCACAGCGAAGGCCGGCCCGACCAGCCGGCCCGCGACCGCGCCCGTCCCGACCGGCGGGTGGTGCTCGCCGGGGGACTGGCCGGAGCGGCGGCCCTCGCCCTCGGCGCCGCCGAAGGGGCGCACGCCGCGGGGCCGGGACCGGCGGCCCTCGGGACGCCCGGCCCGGCGCTCGGCCCGGCGCCCGACCAGGCCCTCGGCCCGGCCCGCTCCGCGACCAAGGGCGCGGGCCTGCTGACCCGCATCGAGCGGACGCTCGGCACCGGCACCGCCGTCTACCTGCCCGGCGACGGCTGGATACGCCTCACCCTCCCGCTCGCCGACGGCGGCCCGGCCCCCGTCACCGTGGACGTGGTCGCGGACACGGCGCGGCCGCCGCGCGGGATCGCGTACCTGCTGCCCGGCGGCGGGCTGAACTTCGGCGCCGACTTCTTCACCCCGGGCGGACCCGGCGACCACAACCTCGCCCACGAGCTGCGCCGCCAGGGCCTGTTGGTCGTCGGCGTGACCCCGCGCGAGGACGCCGCGCAGGCCGCCGACATCACCGCCGACCGGGGCCTCGCCGCGCACCGCCGGGATCTGGCCAAGGTGGTGGGCGCGCTGGACTCCGTACTGCGGCTGCCGTACCAGTACGCCGGGCACTCCGCCGGCGGCGCCCTCGCGCTGGACGCGGCCTCGCACGACGGCTCCGCGCGGCTGCGGCGGGTGGTGGTCCTGGACACGACCGGGCCGTACACGGGCGATCTGGCCGTACGGGCGGCCCAGACGCGGGACGTGTACGCCGGGCTCCTCGCCCGCGGTACCTACGCGGTGGACCCGGGGCTGGCCGGGCTGGTCGCCCGGGCCGTCTCCGACCCGGGCGGCGCCTCGCCCGTACCGTGGCCGCCGGACCCCGCGCAGCGCTTCACCAACGCCGGGCTGGCCCACTTCGCGCTGATCCGCACCTCCGTACTGCCCGGCGCGGCGAACTGGATCTACACCCGGGGCCACAGCGCGGGGAGTTACTCCTTCGGCGCGGCCCCGGCCGAGGACCGGTTCACCCTGGCCCACACCACGCTGGCGACCTGGCACGCGGCGACCGCCGCACTGGGCAGCGGCCTGCTCCCGACGTCCCTGATGCGGGACCTGGCCGCGGTCTGGGCGGGCGACGAGAGGACGTACCGGATCGACTGGGGCCGGATCGGCGCCGAGGTGGTCTGGGTCAACACCGAGCTGGGCCGCGGCGACCACCCGCGCGGCCCGGAGCTGATCCGCGCGGCCGGCAACAAGCGCGTCGCGTACTCGGTCGTCCCGGGCTACGGCCACGGCGACGCGGTCTGGTCCGCCACGGCCGCGCAGGACGTCTGGTCCCTGCTCTGACCCGGTAGACGCACTCGCCCCCCGCGTGAGGGTTGCGGGGGGCGAGCGGTCGGCGGGTCAGGAAGGGATCAGTGGTTGCGCGGGAAGCCCAGGTCCACGCCGGCCGGGGCGTCGGACGGGTCCGGCCAGCGGGTCGTGACGACCTTGCCGCGGGTGTAGAAGTGGATGCCGTCGTTGCCGTAGATGTGGTGGTCGCCGAAGAGCGAGTCCTTCCAGCCACCGAAGGAGTGGTAGCCCACCGGCACCGGGATCGGGACGTTGACGCCGACCATGCCCGCCTGGATCTCCAGCTGGAAGCGGCGGGCGGCGCCGCCGTCGCGGGTGAAGATGGCGGTGCCGTTGCCGAACGGCGAGGCGTTGATGAGCGCCACGCCCTCCTCGTAGGTCTCGGTGCGCAGCACGCACAGGACCGGGCCGAAGATCTCGTCGCGGTAGGCGTCGGAGTCGGTCTTGACGTTGTCGAGCAGCGACAGGCCGATCCAGTGGCCGTTCTCCTTGCCCTCCACCGTGTAGCCGGTGCCGTCGAGGACCACGTCCGCGCCCTGCGCGGCCGCGCCCTTCACGTACGAGGCGACCTTGTCGCGGTGGGCGGCGGTGATCAGCGGGCCCATCTCGGAGGTCGGGTCGTTGCCGGGGCCGACCTTGATCTTCTCGGCGCGCTCGCGGATCTTCTCGACGAGGGTGTCGGCGATGGACCCGACGGCCACGACGGCGGAGATCGCCATGCAGCGCTCGCCGGCCGAGCCGTAGGCGGCCGAGACCGCCGCGTCGGCGGCCGCGTCCAGGTCGGCGTCCGGGAGGACCAGCATGTGGTTCTTGGCGCCGCCCAGGGCCTGGACGCGCTTGCCGTTGGCGGCGGCGGTGGTGTGGATGTGGCGGGCGATCGGCGTGGAGCCGACGAAGGAGACGGCCGCGATGTCGGGGTGCGCGAGCAGCGCGTCCACCGCGACCTTGTCGCCGTGGACGACGTTCAGCACGCCCGCCGGCAGGCCGGCCTCGGTCATCAGCTCGGCCAGCTTGTTGGCGGCCGACGGGTCCTTCTCGCTCGGCTTGAGGATGAAGGTGTTTCCGCAGGCCACGGCCAGCGGGAACATCCACATCGGGACCATCGCCGGGAAGTTGAACGGGGTGATGCCCGCGACCACGCCGATCGGCTGGCGGATGGAGGAGACGTCCACCCGGCTGGAGACGGACGTCGACAGCTCGCCCTTGAGCTGCACGGTGATCCCGCAGGCCAGCTCGACGATCTCCAGGCCGCGCGCGACCTCGCCCAGCGCGTCGGAGTGCACCTTGCCGTGCTCGGCGGTGATCAGTTCGGCGATGGCGTCGCGGTTGGCGTCCAGCAGGGCGCGGTAGGCGAACAGCACCTTGGTGCGGGCGGCCAGCGAGGACTGGCCCCAGCTCTCGAAGGCCTCCTTGGCGACCTGTACGGCGGCGTCCACCTCGGCGGCCGAGGCGAGCGCGACCTGCGTGGTGACCTCGCCGGTGGCCGGGTCGGTGACCGGGCCGTAGTTGCCCGACGCGCCCTCGACGGTCTTGCCACCGATCCAGTGGTTGACGGTCTTCATTGCCTTGCTCCTTCACAGATGGCGACGTCGCTGCGCGGCTTGCCGGTCGTACTCTTCGCGGGCTCGCACCGCCGACGCACGGGTCGCGGTCTCGGCCACAGGAACATCCCACCACGCCTGTGCCGGGGGTGGGCCCGACACAGTGTCGGGTGTTCGGGTCTGTGCGTAGACACATGTGGGACGGTCCGCCGCGCGCGCCTCCGAGAGGGCTTTGCGCAGGTCACCGATGGTGCGGGTACGGATCACAGCCATCCCGAGGGAGGCCGCGTTGGCGGCGAGGTCCACGGGCAGCGGCTCCCCGGCGTACGAGCCGTCCGCCGCCCGGAAGCGGTACGCGGTGCCGAAGCCCTCGCCGCCCACGGCCCCGGACAGGCCTCCGATCGAGGCGTAGCCGTGGTTGTCGAGGATGACCAGCCTGACGGGGAGGCCCTCCTGGACCGCCGTGACGATCTCGGTCGGGTTCATCAGGTACGTCCCGTCGCCGACCAGCGCCCACACCGGCCGGCCGGGCGCGGCCAGGGCCACCCCGATCGCGGCGGGGATCTCGTAGCCCATGCAGGAGTAGCCGTACTCGACGTGGTACTGGTCGGGCGAGCGCGGGCGCCACAGCTTGTGCAGGTCGCCGGGGAGGGAGCCGGCGGCGTTGATCAGGATGTCGGTGTCGTCGACGACGGCGTCCAGCAGCCCGAGCACCTGCGCCTGCGTCGGCGGGGCGTCCTCGTCCTCGTCGGGGACGGCGTACGCCCGGTCGACGCGGGCCTCCCAGTCCGCCTTCGCCGAGGTGTAGGCCGCCTCGTAGGCCGGGTCCACCCGGTACCCGGCGACGGCGCCCAGGAGTTCTGCGAGCGCCTCGGCCGCATCGGCGACCAGGGGGCGGGCGGCCAGCTTGTGCGCGTCGTACGGGTCGAGATTGAGGCCGACGAAGCGCACCGCGGGGTTGCGGAACAGGGTCGCCGAGGCGGTGGTGAAGTCCGTCAGCCGGGTCCCGGCGGCGATGACGAGGTCGGCCTCGCGGGCCAGGCCGTCGGCAGTGGCGCTGCCCGTGTGCCCGATCCCGCCCACGTCGGCGGGGTGGTCGTGGCGGAGCGCGCCCTTGCCCGCCTGCGTGGACGCCACCGGGATGCCGGTGGCGTCGGCGAATGCCGCCAGGGCGGCCTGCGCGCCGCTGTGCCGGATCCCGCCGCCGGCGATGATCAGGGGCCGCGCGGAGCCCCGTACGGCCTCGGCGGCCTCGGCGAGCTCCCGGCGGTCGGGCCTGGGCCGGCGTACGCCCCAGACCCGCTCGGCGAAGAACTCCTCAGGCCAGTCGTACGCCTCGGCCTGTACGTCCTGCGGCAGCGCGAGGGTGACGGCGCCGGTCTGCACGGGGTCGGTGAGCACCCGCACGGCCTGGAGGGCGGCGGGGACCAGGGCCTCGGGACGGGTGATCCGGTCGAAGTACCGGGAGACCGGGCGCAGGGCGTCGTTGACGGACACGTCCCCGGCGTACGGGACCTCCAGCTGCTGGAGCACCGGATCGGCGGGCCGGGTGGCGAAGGTGTCCCCCGGGAGCAGGAGCACCGGGATCCGGTTGACGGTGGCGAGGGCGGCGCCGGTCACGAGGTTGGTGGCGCCGGGTCCGATGGAGGTGGTGACGGCGTGGGCGGAGAGCCGCCCGCACTGGCGGGCGTACCCGACGGCGGCGTGCACCATGGCCTGCTCGTTGCGCCCCTGGAGGAAGGGCATCTCCTCGCCGCCCGCCTCCAGGAGGGCCTGCCCGATCCCGGCGACGTTCCCGTGGCCGAAGATTCCCCAGGTCGCGGTGACGAGGCGGCGGCGGTGCCCGTCGCGTTCGGTGTACTGGCGGGCGAGGAAGCGTACGAGCGCCTGCGCCACGGTGAGCCTCACTGGGGGTCCTCCGTGCGGTGGAAGGGCAGCCGGGGGTCGATGTCCTGGCCGGGCCAGGTGGACCGGATCCAGCCGTGGTCGGGGTGGTCGCGGATCAGCCACTCCCGCGTCCGGTCCGGGCCGGCCATCACATTGAGGTAGTACATGTCGTGGCCGGGGGCCGCGATGGACGGTCCGTGCCAGCCGTCCGGGATGAGCACCGCGTCACCGGTCCCCACCTCGGTGAGGATGTCGGTCTTCCCGGCCGGGGACGGGCTGACACGCTGATAGCCGACTCCGGGCGTGTCCCCGTGCGGGGCGATCTCGAACCAGTAGATCTCCTCCAGCCGGGACTCCTCGCCGGGGTGGTGCTCGTCGTGCTTGTGGGGCGGGTACGAGGACCAGTTCCCGCCGGGGGTGAGCACCTCGACGGCGATGAGCCGGTCGCAGGCGAACACCCCGGCGGCAGCGAAGTTGTTGACCTGCCGGGAGCACTGCGCGGCGCCGCGCAGCTCGACGGGAACGCCGGCCGCGGGCCCGTACCGGGCCGCGAGCCGCTCGTCGCACCGGGCCCCCGCGAGCGCGAACCGCCCGCCGGCGGCGGACCGGATCTGCGCCCGCGCGTCGCGCGGCACGTACGCGAAGTCGGTGACGGCATCGAACACCCCCGTCCGGCCGTGCAGTTCGAAGACCTCCGGTGCGTCGCCGGGGGCAGCGCCCCGGCAGCTGACCTCGCACGCGCCCGACAGCGGGAGCACGATCCACTCGGCGTCCCCGCACTCGTGCGCGTAATCCTCCCCCGGCTCCAGGGACAGCACCCGCAGCCGGGTGAAGGCCATCTCCCACTCAGACACCACCGGCACGGCCCAGCACCTCCTCCACCTCGTGCGCGAACGGCATCGCCGTCGAGCACGCCAGCCGCGAGGCGACGATCGCCCCGGCCGCGTTGGCGTACTCGATGGTCCGCCCCAGTTCCCAGCCCGCGATCAGCCCGTGGCACAGGGCGCCGCCGAAGGCGTCCCCGGCGCCGAGGCCGTTGACGACGGTCACCGGCACCGGCGGGACCTGCGCCACCGTCCCGTCGCGGTGGACGGCCAGCACGCCCTGCGGCCCGCGCTTGACCACCGCCAGCTCGACGCCCGCCGCGAGCAGCGCGCGCGCCGCCGCGTACGGCTCCGACTCCCCGGTGGCGAGGGCGCATTCCTCCGCGTTGCCGACGGCCACCGTCGCGTGCGCCAGCGCCCGCTCGTACCACTGCCCGGGTTCCCCGGACCACAGCATCGGCCGCCAGTCCAGGTCGAAGACGGTGGTCCCGGACTTGGCCCGGGCCTCCAGTGCCGCCAGCGTCGCGGCCCGCGAGGGCTCCGCGCTCAGGCCCGTTCCCGTCATCCAGAACACGCGTGCCGCGCGCACCGCGTCCAGGTCCACCTCCCCGGCCGTGATCTCCAGGTCGGGTGCCTTGGGGAAGCGGTAGAAGTACAGCGGGAAGTCGTCCGGCGGGAAGATCTCGCAGAAGGTCAGCGGCGTGGGCAGGCCGGGCACCTCCCCGGCCCACCGGTCGTCCACCCCGAACCCGCGCAGCTCCGACCGGAGATACGCCCCGAAGGGGTCTGCCCCGGTCCGGGTGATCAGCGCCGTCCGCCGCCCCAGCCGGGCCGCCGCGACCGCGACGTTCGCCGGGGAGCCGCCCAGGAACTTCCCGAAGGTGTCCGCCTCCGCGAGCGGTACGCCCGTTTTCAAGGGGTAGAGATCCACCCCGATCCGCCCCATCGTGATCAGGTCGAACGCCAACGGATCCGTAGTCACCAGCACACCACTCCTCCCGATCGGTCTTCCCCGTGACCTTGAGCCTCGCACCCTAAGGTGGCCGCATGACGTCCTCTCCGCCCGCGTTGACCCGTATCCGCATCGGCTCGGCACCGGACTCCTGGGGTGTCTGGTTCCCCGACGACCCCCGGCAGACTCCCTGGGAGCGGTTCCTGGACGAGGTCGCGGACGCCGGGTACGAGTGGATCGAACTCGGCCCCTACGGATACCTCCCCACCGATCCCGCCCGCCTCGCCGACGAGACCGCCGGGCGCGGCCTGCGCGTGTCCGCGGGCACCGTCTTCACCGGACTCCATCACGGGCCCGCCGTGTGGGAGGACACCTGGGACCACGTGTCGCGGATCGCGGCGCTCACCCGGGCCATGGGGGCGCAGCACCTCGTCGTGATCCCCTCCTTCTGGCGGGACGACAAGACGGGCGAGGTGTTGGAGGACCGCACCCTCACGCCCGGGCAATGGCGTGAACTGACCACGCAGACCGAGCGCCTGGGCCGGGAGGTACGGGACCGGTACGGGCTGCGGATCGTCGTCCACCCCCATGCCGACACCCACATCGACACCCCGGCGAACGTGGCCCGGTTCCTCGACGCCACCGACCCCGAGCTGGTCTCCCTGTGCCTGGACACGGGGCACTACGCCTACTGCGGGGGCGACAGCGTCGAGGCGGTCGAGACCTTCGCCGAGCGGATCGGCTATCTCCACCTCAAGCAGGTGGACCCGCGGATCCTCGCCGAGGTGGTCGCCGGACAGGTGCCCTTCGGGCCTGCGGTGGCGCGCGGGGTGATGTGCGAACCGCCGGCGGGCGTGCCCGCGCTGGAGCCCGTACTGGCGGCCGCCCAGCGGCTCGGTGTGGAACTGTTCGCCATCGTGGAGCAGGACATGTACCCCTGCCCGCCCGACCGGCCGCTGCCGATCGCCCGGCGCACCCGCGCCTATCTGCGCTCCTGCGGCGCCCGCTGACCACTGTCTGGGAGGAATCAACGATGAGCAGCACGCTCGGCATCGCCGTGATCGGCACCGGGAAGATGGGCTCCGACCACGTCCGCCGGATCGGGCGGACCGTCGGCGGGGCCCGGGTGGTGGCCCTGGCCGACCCGGACGGGGACCGTGTGAAGGAGGCCGCGGCGGGCCTGGAGGGGGCGAGCGCGCACACCGACCCGGCGGCCGCGATAGCCGCGCCCGGGGTGCAGGCCGTACTGATCGCCTCGCCGGGGCCCGCGCATGAGGAAGCGATTCTGCAGGCGCTGGAGCGGGGGTTGCCGGTGCTGTGCGAGAAGCCGCTGACCCCGGACCCGGCGGGGGCGCTGCGCGTGATGGAGACGGAGCTGCGGCTCGGCCGGCGGTTGGTCCAGGTGGGGTTCATGCGCCGGTTCGACGCCGAGTACGAGCGGCTCAAGGAGTTGCTGGACGCGGGCGGGATCGGCCGGCCGCTCTTCCTGCACTGCCGGCACCGCAATGCCTCCTCGCCGTCCTTCTTCACGAGCGACATGCTGATCAGCGACTCGGTGGTGCACGAGGTGGACGCGGCCCGCTGGCTGCTGGGGCAGGAGATCACCGCCGTGACGGTGCTCTCGCCCACGCCCACCTCCGCCGCCCCCGAGGGGCTGCGCGATCCGCGCCTCGTGCTGCTGGAGACCTCCGGCGGGACCGTCGTGGACGTGGAGATCTTCGTCAACTGCGGTTTCGGCTACCAGGTGCAGTGCGAGGCGGTCGGCGAGTCCGGCAGCGCCCGGATCGGCGACGGCCACGCGATGGTCGTCCAGTCGGCGGGCCGCTGGGGCGGGGAGATCGACCAGGACTTCACGGTGCGCTTCGCGGACGCCTACGACCGCCAGCTGCGGCGCTGGGTGGCGGCGGCCGCCCGGGGCGGGGTCGCGGGACCCGATGCGTGGGACGGGTACGCGGCCGCGGCCGTCTCGCAGGCGGGGCTGGCCGCGTCGGGCAGCGGCGCACGCACCGTCGTGGAGCTGGCCGAACGGCCGCCCCTGTACCGCTGATCGCACCCGACTCCTGTGCCGCATCTGTCACAGGGGTCGCCTTTGTGTCACACATGTCCGCATTACGCGGGTCTTCCGTCACAGCCGGTCGACAGGCCCTCCCCCGCCCTCACCCTGCGTCGTTTCTCCGGGCACAACCTGAGTGATCGTCACTGTCCACGCGCGGGCTCCCCCGACGGCCTCCCGGCCGGCCCCGCGGCGTGGACAAGGAGGTGTCGTGGATGAGCGACCGACAGCTGTGGTCGTACAAGGAGATCGCCGCCCATATCCGGGTCCAGCCGGACACGGTGCGCTCGTACCGCAAGCACGGGCTGCTGCCCGCGCCCGACCACGTCGAGAGCGGGAAGCCCTACTGGTACGCCGACACCATCCGCGCCTGGGTGGCCCGCCGCCCCGGGAACCGGGGCCGCCGCGAGGACTGATCGCACCACCCCGGACGGGGCCGCCGGGCCCCGCCCGGGGTGGCGCCCCCGGGTCGAAGGAGAGATGGCCTAGCGCGCCCCCGCCGGGACCCGTTCGGCCTCTCCCGCCTCCCCCGCCTCTCCCGGTTCGGCTGCCTGCGGCGCCGGGCCCCCCTCGCTGAGCCCGATCCTCTCGTGGAGCCTGCGCAGCGGGGCCGGCGCCCACCAGGTGGCCCTGCCCGTCAGCTTCATGACGGCCGGAACCAGGAGGCTGCGCACGACCATGGCGTCCATGAGCACCGCCAGCGCGATCCCGAGCCCCAGCATCTTGGTGTTGGTCACCCGCGAGGTGCCGATGGCCACCATCACCACCGCCAGGATCACGGCCGCCGCGGTGATCAGCCCGCCCGTGCGGGCCAGTCCGGTGCGCACCGCCCCCTCGTGGTCGCCGGTCCGGTCGTACTCCTCCTTGATCCGGGATATGAGGAACACCCCGTAGTCCATGGAGAGTCCGAAGGCGATGCAGAACATCAGCACCGGCAGCGTGGTCTCTATGTCGCCGGTGGAGGTGAAGGAGAGCAGCCCGGAGAGGTTGCCGTCCTGGAAGACCCACACCACGGCCCCGAACATCGCGGTCAGGCTCAGTGCGTTGAGCAGTACCGCCTGGAGCGGTATCAGCAGGCTCCCGGTGAGCAGGAACACCAGCAGCAGCGTGGCCAGCACCACCAGCGCCCCGGCTGCGGGCAGTTCGGCGGCTATCGCCTTCTGGGCGTCGACGAGCACCGCCGCCTGCCCGGTCACCGAGGTACGAAACCCGGCGTCGACCTTGCGCACCTCCGCGACCAGGTCCTGGGCCTGCTCGCCCACGGCTTCGCCTTCGGTGACGACCTCGAAGTAGGCGTAGCGCGACCCGGGCGCCGAGCTCACCGGCCCGTCGACCCTGACCACCCCGGGCAGCGCGTGCACCCGGTCGCGGAACGCGGCGAGCTCGCCGGCCCCCGCCGCCCCCTCGGCCAGGACCGTCAGGCCGCCTCCCGGGTCGCCGGGGAAGCCGTCGCGGATCTGCTGCTGGACCACATGCGACTCGGCGGTGGTGGGCAGCTGCCGGTCGTCCACGGTCCCGAACTTGACGCCGAGGAAGGGTAGTCCGAGCAGGAGCAGCCCTGCCGTGGTGGCGACGGCGAACAGCGGCGCCCTGCGCATCACGAGCGCGGCCGCCCGCCCCCAGCCCCGCCCGGATCCGTCGGCGCTCCCCGCCGGGGCGCCCGCCGTGCCCTCGGCAGCCCTCCGGCGCCGCCAGAGCCTGCGCAGGTCCAGCGAGTTGACCCGCTCGCCGAGCAGCACCAGGGCCGCAGGCAGCACGATCAGCGCGGCCGCTGCGGCGAGGAGGACCACCGCGACCCCCGCGTAGGCGAAGGAGCGCAAGAAGTACATGGGGAAGAAGAGCATCGCCGAGAGCGCGACGGCGACGGTCAGCGCCGAGAAGAGGACGGTGCGCCCGGCGGTGCGCAGGGTGGCCCCGACGGCCGCCACCGGATCCCGCCCGGCGGCGAGCTCCTCGCGGAACCTGCGCACGATGAACAGGGCGTAGTCGATGGCGAGTCCGAGACCCAGGGCCGTGGTCAGGTTCTGGGCGAAGACGGAGACGTCGGTGAATTCGGTGAGGCCGCGCAGGACGGCATTGGTGCCGAGGATGGCCACGATGCCCACACCCAGCGGCAGCAGGGCGGCCACGGCGCTGCCGAAGACGAGGATGAGCAGGACGAGGGTCACCGGCAGGGCGATGACCTCGGCGCGCAGCAGGTCCTCCTGGATGGTGGAGGTCACCTCGCGCTGGACCGCGACGGGCCCGCCGAGGGAGACCCGCACCGGTCCGTGGTCGCCGCGGTAGTGCGGGGCGATGCGGTCCAGGACGGCGGTGGCGGTCTTCTCGTCGCCGAGGACCCGGGCGGCTATCAGGGCCTGCCGGCCGTTCTCGGAGCGCAGCGAGGGCAGCGGCGTGCGCCAGTACGAGCCGACCCCGGCCACCCCCTGCTCGGCCGCGAGCTGCGCGGTGAGCCGCTCCGCTTCGGCCGCGACGGCCGGGTCGTCCACCCCGGCGGCGCCCTCACCGGCGTCGACGAGGAGCAGCAGGTTCGGCTGGGAGCCGGGGAACTCGCGCTCCAGGGCCCGGGCGGCATAGGTGGACTGGGCGTCCGGATCCTCCCAGCCGCCACTGCCCAGCCGGTCGGCGACTCCGCCGCCCGCGAACACGGCGAGCGCCGTGACCACGAGGGCGAGCAATAGTGAGAGCCGCGGCCTGGCCGTGACGAACCGGGTCCACCGGCCGCTCTCCCCGGGCAACGGCGGATTCTTGACTTCGGGCATGACTCGGTGTCCCCTTCACCGCGATTGCCAGATCGAACTAGACTGGCAAACACGAGCAGTCACTCGCGTTTTCTCAGAATGCGAGGGACCACTCGCGTTTGTCAATCGCCCACGGGAAGCAATGAGGAGCAGGGGATTGGACATGCCGAGGACCAGCACGGACAAAACCGCCGAAAGCACACCTCGCCGTCGCCAGGCCCGGGGGGAGCGGCGCATCAGCCAGCTCCTCGCTGCCGCCGCGGGGGTGTTCTGCCGTACCGGCTACGCGGCCGCCAGCACCAGCGCCATCGCCCGCGAGGCCGGCGTCTCACCGGGCACGCTCTACCAGTTCTTCCCGAACAAGGAGGCCATCGCGGTCGAGCTGGGCGGACAGCTGCTCCAGCGCGCGCACGAGATGCACGGCCAGGCCTTCCTGCCCGAGAACCTGCAACGCCCCCTGCCCCAGCTGCTGGACGCCGTCCTGGACCCGGTCATCGCCTTCAACTGCGAGAACCCGGCCTTCTGGGCGCTGATGCACGGCTCCGGCATCCCGGGCATCGCCCAGGAGCACGAGGAGTTGCACGCCGGCCTGATCACCCGCGTCGAGGGGGTGCTGCGCAGCTTCACCCCCGAGGCCGCGCCGGCCGAGCTGGAGCGCACCTCGAACATGATCCTGGGCATCTTCCAGTCGTCCCTGGACCTGATCCTGGCCCACGAGGGTGCCGAGCGCGCCGCGTACATCGCGGAGCTCAAGACCGTCCTGCTGCGCTACCTGGAGCCGATGATCACCACGACTCACCCTCGCTGACCCGGCCGGGGCGGCGGGCGGCGCCCGCCCGCAGCCGCAGCCCCACCAGCGGGAACACCAGCACGGACAGCATCCCCGCCCCCACCAGCGCCGCGGCCTCCCCCGGCGCGACCTTGCCGTCCTGCACACCCATGGTGGTGATCGCCACCACCAGCGGCAGCGCGGTGGACCCGAACAGCACCAGCGCCGCCCGGTCCCGCCGCCCCAGGTCGCGCGGGGCCAGCAGCCACATCGGCAGCCCCCGCACCACCAGGAACAGCACCAGGAACACCGGCAGCAGCGCCAGCACCCGCCCGCCCGCGAGCAGCGCCTTCAGGTCGAACCCGATCCCGGTGACCACGAAGAACAGCGGCACCAGGAAGCCGAAGCCCATGGCCTCCACCTTCGACAGCACGGTCTCACTGCTCTCCGGCGCGGCCCCGTGCAGCACGAGCCGGGTGATCAGTCCGGCCGCGAAGGCCCCGAGCAGGATGTCGAGCCCGAGCGCCTGGGCCAGCCCCAGCATCGCCACGAGCAGCAGCACCACCAGCCTCACCGCGAACTGGGCACTGCTGTGCAGGGTCTTGGCGATCACGCGGGAGAACCAGGGCGGCTTGGGCCGCAGCGCCCAGAACACGGCCGCCGCCGTCAGCACCGCGAAGGCCGCGAGCAGCGCCGCCGAGCGCGCCGGCGCCCGCCCGCTCAGCAGCAGCGCCATGGCGATGATCGGGCCGAACTCGCCGATCGACCCCATCGCCAGCATCACGGACCCGAACCGGCTCTGCAGGTCCCCGGCATCCCTCAGCACCGGCAGGATCGCGCCGAGCGCGGTGCTGGTGAGCGCCGTGCCGACGTAGACGCCCTTGTCGAAACCGCCCCCGTGGGCGAGCAGGGTCCCGATCCCCAGTCCCAGCGCCAGCGCGATCAGCCAGGCCCACAGCGACCTCTTGAGCGTGCCTCCGCCGACCCGGTCGAGCTGGATCTCGTAACCGGCCAGGAAGATCAGCATCGCGAGTCCGAGCTGGCTCAGTACGTCGATCACCTCACCGGTGACGGCCCATCCCAGCACGTCCGGCCCGACCAGGATCCCGAGCAGGATCTCGAAGATCACCAGAGGAACCGGCAGCCACCGCCCCACCGCGTACGCGAGCAGGGGTGCGAGCACGGCGATGGCCATGATCAGAATGAGCGTGACCGAATGCGACATACATGCTATTTACGTACGGTTCGCGGGGGTCGGCCACTTCACGACCCTCCGGGGAAAGCGTCGGAAGGGGTACTCGCATCCATACCCCCTAGGGGTATATAGTCTGGGAGTGTCGGGAGGACGGTGGAGCGATCGACCGCCTTCCGGCGACCGGACACGCCCTTGGAAGAGGAGAACGACATGAGCGCCGACACGGACACCCAGACCACCACCGTCTACCGGGTGACCGGCATGACCTGCGGGCACTGCGAGGGCGCGGTGACCAGCGAGCTCTCCGCCCTGGCGGGCGTCAGCTCCGTCAAGGCCGTCGCCGCGACCGGCGAGGTCACCGTGGTCTCCGCCGCCCCGCTCGCCGAGGCCGATGTGCGCGCCGCCGTGGACGAGGCCGGGTACGAGTTCGCCGGCCAGATCTGAGCTTCCCCCTTCGGCAGTACCCCGCCGGGGCGTGCCGGCCAGCTCATACTGGTTCCGTACGCCCCGGCCCTCCCCCTGGAGCCGGAACATGACCAGCACTGTGCACGACGGACCCATAACGGCGGTCGAACTCTCGATCGGCGGAATGACCTGCGCCTCCTGCGCGGCCCGCATCGAGAAGAAGCTGAACCGGATGGACGGCGTCAGCGCCTCGGTGAACTACGCCACCGAGAAGGCCCACGTCTCCTACACCGGGGACATCCAGGTCGCGGACCTGATCGCGACCGTCGTCAAGACCGGCTACACCGCCGAGGAGCCCCCGCCGCCCGCCCCCGCGGCCGCGGCCGTCGAGGAGGAGCTCCCCGAGGCCCCCGACCCGGCCCTGGCCGCGCTGCGCGGGCGCCTGCTGGTCTCCGCCGCGCTCGCGCTGCCCGTCGTGCTGCTCGCGATGGTCCCGGCCCTCCAGTTCGACAACTGGCAGTGGCTCTCGCTCACCCTCGCGGCCCCCGTCGTCGTCTGGGGCGCCCTCCCCTTCCACAAGGCCGCCTGGACCAACGCCCGGCACGGCGCGGCCACCATGGACACCCTGGTCTCGGTCGGCACCCTGGCCGCCTTCGCCTGGTCGCTGTGGGCCCTGTTCTTCGGCCACGCTGGCATGCCCGGCATGCGGCACGGATTCGACTTCGTGATCTCGCGCACGGACGGCTCCTCCGCCATCTACCTGGAGGTGGCCGCCGGCGTCGTCAGCTTCATCCTGCTGGGCCGCTACCTGGAGGCCCGCTCGAAGCGGAAGGCCGGCGCGGCCCTGAAGGCCCTGCTGGAGCTGGGCGCCAAGGACGTGGCCGTACTGCGCGGCGCCGCCGAGGTGCGGATCCCCGTGAGCGCGCTCGCCGTCGGGGACCGCTTCGTGGTCCGGCCCGGCGAGAAGATCGCCACCGACGGCACCGTCGTCGAGGGCGGCTCCGCCGTGGACGCGTCCATGCTGACCGGCGAATCGGTCCCGGTCGAGGTGTCCGTGGGCGACCCCGTCACCGGCGCCACCGTCAACGCCTCCGGCCGCCTCGTCGTCGAGGCCACCCGGATCGGCGCCGACACCCAGCTCGCCCGGATGGCCAGGCTGGTCGAGGACGCCCAGAACGGCAAGGCCGAGGTGCAGCGGCTCGCCGACCGGATCTCCGGGATCTTCGTACCGATCGTGCTGCTGCTCGCGCTCGGCACCTGGGTGACCTGGCTGCTGATCACCGAGAACCCCACGGCCGCCTTCACCGCCGCCGTCGCCGTCCTGATCATCGCCTGCCCGTGCGCCCTGGGCCTGGCCACCCCGACGGCCCTGATGGTCGGCACCGGGCGGGGTGCCCAGCTCGGGATCCTGATCAAGGGGCCCGAGGTGCTGGAGTCCACCCGTCGCGTGGACACCGTCGTGCTGGACAAGACCGGAACCGTCACCACCGGGCGGATGTCCCTGTCGGGCACACACGCCGCCGAGGACGTGGACGAGAAGGAGCTGCTGCGGCTCGCCGGCGCCCTGGAGCACGCCTCGGAGCACCCGATCGCCCGGGCCGTCGCGACCGGGGCGGTCGAGGCGGCCGGGGAGCTGCCCGTCCCCGAGTCGTTCGAGAACGTCCCCGGACTCGGAGTCCAGGGCGTGGTCGAGGGACACGCGGTCCTGGTGGGGCGCGAACGGCTGCTCGCCGACTGGGAGATCGCCCTGCCCGCCGCCCTCGCCGAGGCGAAGGCGGCCGCCGAGGCCGAGGGGGCCACGGCCGTACTGGTGGCCTGGGACGGGGCCGCGCGCGGGGTGCTGACCGTGGCCGACGCGGTCAAGGACACCAGCGCCGAAGCCGTGGCCCGGCTGCGGGAGCTCGGCCTCACCCCGGTCCTGCTGACCGGCGACAACAGGGCCGTCGCCGAGACGGTGGCCCGCGAGGTGGGCATCGACGAGGTGATCGCCGAGGTGCTGCCCCAGGACAAGGTGGAGGTCGTACGCCGGCTCCAGGCCGAGGGCCGTACGGTCGCCATGGTCGGCGACGGGGTCAACGACGCGGCAGCCCTTGCCCAGGCCGACCTGGGGCTGGCCATGGGAACCGGCACCGACGCGGCGATCGAGGCCGGCGACCTGACCCTCGTACGGGGCGACCTGCGGGTCGCGGCGGACGCGATCCGGCTCTCCCGCCGGACGCTGGCCACCATCAAGGGCAACCTGTTCTGGGCCTTCGGCTACAACCTGGCGGCCCTGCCGCTGGCGGCCGCGGGCCTGCTCAACCCCATGATCGCGGGGGCCGCGATGGCCTTCTCCTCGGTCTTCGTGGTCACCAACAGCCTGCGGTTGAGGTCGTTCCGGTAGTGGATCTCCTCCCCATCTCGCACACAGGTCCTTCACGCGAGACGCAGATCACAGTGATTGGAACGTAACCTTCTGCCACCGGCGTGGGTCTAATGGGGCGATGCCAAGAACGTCTGGGGGACGTTCGCGGGGGTCTTGGGGGACGCCCGGGCATCGGCCGGCCGGGACCAGCGCCCGCGGGAGGCTTTGAGCGGCCCTCCCGACCCGTAGCGGGTCCCGGCAGCACCGATCGCCCCGGCTCGGGTCCCGTGGGGGGAATCCGTTCCGGGGAAAGGAAAGCGCCCCGACCGTCGACCCGTGGGGGGATCGGCGGCGGGGCGCTTTTCGCAGGTACCTCGGAGAGAGCCTCGGGTCAGCGGGCCTCGACCGGAACGAAGTCCCGCAGGACCTCACCGGTGTAGATCTGGCGCGGACGCCCGATGCGGGAGCCGGGCTCCTTGATCATCTCGTGCCACTGGGCGATCCAGCCGGGGAGCCGGCCGAGCGCGAAGAGCACGGTGAACATCTCGGTCGGGAAGCCCATGGCCCGGTAGATCAGGCCGGTGTAGAAGTCGACGTTCGGGTAGAGCTTGCGCTCCACGAAGTAGTCGTCGGCCAGCGCGTGCTCTTCGAGCTTGAGCGCGATGTCGAGCAGCTCGTCGCTCTTGCCAAGCGCCGAGAGGACGTCGTGCGCCGCCGCCTTGATGATCTTCGCCCGGGGGTCGAAGTTCTTGTAGACGCGGTGCCCGAAGCCCATGAGCTTCACGCCGTCTTCCTTGTTCTTCACCTTGCGGATGAAGGTGTCGACGTCGCCGCCGTCGGCCTTGATGCCTTCCAGCATCTCCAGGACCGACTGGTTGGCGCCACCGTGCAGCGGACCCCACAGGGCCGAGATACCGGCGGAGATCGAGGCGAACATGTTCGCCTGCGAGGAGCCCACCAGGCGCACGGTGGAGGTCGAGCAGTTCTGCTCGTGGTCCGCGTGCAGGATCAGCAGCTTGTCGAGCGCCGAGACCACGACCGGGTCCAGGTCGTACTCCTGGGCCGGCACGGAGAAGGTCATGCGCAGGAAGTTCTCGACGTAGCCGAGGTCGTTGCGCGGGTAGACCACCGGGTGGCCGACCGACTTCTTGTACGCGTACGCGGCGATCGTCGGCAGCTTGGCCAGCAGCCGGATCGTCGAGAGGTTGCGCTGCGTCTCGTCGAACGGGTTGTGGCTGTCCTGGTAGAACGTGGACAGCGCGCTGACCACGGAGGACAGCATCGCCATCGGGTGCGCGTCCCGCGGGAAGCCGTCGTAGAACCGCTTCACGTCCTCGTGCAGCAGCGTGTGCTGGGTGATCTCGTTGCGGAACGACGCGAGCTGGTCGACGGTCGGCAGCTCGCCGTTGATCAGCAGGTACGCGACCTCGATGAAGGTCGAACGCTCGGCCAGCTGCTCGATCGGGTAGCCGCGGTAACGCAGGATCCCCTGCTCACCGTCGAGGTAGGTAATCGCGGACTTGTAGGCGGCGGTGTTGCCGTAGCCACTGTCCAAGGTGACGAGCCCGGTCTGGGCTCGCAGCTTCGCGATGTCGAATCCCTGGTCACCGACGGTGCTCTCGACCACCGGGTAGGTGTATTCACCGTCCGCGTACCGGAGTACTACAGAGTTGTCGCTCACGTCATCCCTCACCGACGTAGTGCCTCTTCTTCGAGGTGCCCTGACTGCCTCTACCTTCCCCCATTTGGCGCAGGAGAGTGCACTCGGGGTCGGCCTTTGGTCTGTTTGACGGCACTGAGTGCCGTCAACCTGCTCATCCTGCCCCCTCCGCACCAGTGGCGGATACCCCAAATGATCGATCATCTAGGTGATGTTTCCCACCGGTATGCGGCCGGACAGCCTGGGCGCGACCGCCGTGAACCTCCTGCCTGCGGAAACCGTACGCACTGCCTGACCGAGGGCTTTGCGGGACCCGACCAGGACGACCAGTTTCTTCGCCCTGGTCACCGCCGTATAGAGGAGGTTGCGCTGGAGCATCATCCAAGCCCCGGTCGTGACCGGGATCACGACCGCCGGATATTCACTCCCCTGGGACCTGTGGATGGTGACGGCGTACGCATGGGCCAGCTCGTCGAGCTCCGAGAACTCGTAACTCACCTCCTCGTCCTCCTCGGTCCGCACCGTCAGGCGCTGTTCGTCCAGGTCGAGGCCGGTGACCACGCCGACAGTGCCGTTGAACACACCATTGGCGCCCTTCTCGTAGTTGTTCCGGATCTGGGTGACCTTGTCACCCACCCGGAAGACCCGGCCGCCGAAGCGCTTCTCGGGCAGGTCGGGCCGGGCCGGGGTGATGGCCTGCTGGAGCAGCCCGTTGAGGTTTCCCGCGCCGGCCGGGCCCCGGTGCATGGGGGCGAGGACCTGGATGTCCCGGCGCGGGTCGAGACCGAATCTGGCCGGAATCCGCCGGGCGGCGACATCCACGGTGAGCCGCCCGGCCTCCTCGGTGTCCTCCTCCGGGAAGAGGAAGAAGTCGGGCAGCCCCTGCGTGATGGGCGGCAGGCCGGTGTTGATCCGGTGCGCGTTGGTGACCACCCCCGACTGCTGGGCCTGCCTGAAGATCCGGGTCAGCCGGACGGCCGGGACCGGGCCGCCCTCGGCGAGCAGGTCGCGCAGCACCTCGCCGGCGCCGACGGAGGGGAGCTGGTCCACGTCCCCGACCAGCAGCAGGTGCGCTCCCGGAGCCACGGCCTTGACCAGCTTGTTCGCCAGCAGGAGGTCCAGCATCGAGGCCTCGTCGACCACGACCAGGTCGGCGTCCAGCGGCCGGTCCCGGTCGTACGCCGCATCCCCGCCCGGCTTGAGTTCCAGGAGGCGGTGGACGGTGGAGGCATCGGCCCCGGTGAGCTCCGAGAGCCGCTTCGCCGCCCGCCCGGTGGGAGCGGCGAGGACGACCTTGGCCTTCTTCGCCCGGGCCAGCTCCACGATCGAGCGGACGGTGAAGGACTTTCCGCAGCCCGGCCCGCCGGTGAGGACGGCGACCCGGCGGGTGAGGGCCAGCTTGACCGCGTCCCTCTGCTCGGGGGCCAGCTCGGCTCCGGTGCGGCCGGCGAGCCAGCCCAGGGCCTTGTCCCAGTCCACGTCCCGGAAGCCCGGCATCCGGTCCTCCTCGGCCTGCAGGAGCCGGCGCACCTGCCCGACCAGCGAGAGTTCGGCGCGGTGGAAGGGCACCAGGTACACGGCGGTGAGCGGGTCCGGGCCGCCCTGCGGGTCGGGCACGGACTCCCGTACGACGCCCTCGGGGTCGGCGGCGAGCTCGGCCAGGCACTCGATGACCAGCCCGGTGTCCACCTGGAGCAGCTTGACCCCGTCGGCGATGAGCCTCTCCTCGGGCAGGAAGCAGTGGCCCTGGTCGGTGGACTGGGACAGGGCGTACTGGAGCCCGGCCTTGACCCGCTCGGGACTGTCGTGCGGGATGCCGACGGCCTGCGCGATCCGGTCGGCGGTGAGGAAGCCGATGCCCCACACGTCGGCGGCGAGCCGGTAGGGCTGGTTCTTGACCACCGAGATGGAGGCGTCGGCGTACTTCTTGTAGATGCGCACCGCGATGGAGGTGGAGACGCCGACCCCCTGGAGGAAGACCATGACCTCCTTGATGGCCTTCTGCTCCTCCCAGGCGGCGCCGATCAGCCTGGTCCGCTTGGGGCCGAGGCCCGGCACCTCGACCAGCCGTTTCGGCTCGCCCTCGATGATGTCGAGCGTGTCGGTGCCGAAGTGCTCCACGATCCGGTCGGCGATCTTCGGGCCGATGCCCTTGATCAGGCCGGAGCCGAGGTAGCGCCGGATGCCCTGGATGGTGGCGGGCAGGACGGTGCGGTAGTTCTCGACGGTGAACTGCTTGCCGTACTGCGGGTGGGAGCCCCAACGGCCCTCCATGCGCAGCGATTCGCCGGGCTGGGCGCCGAGCAGGGAGCCGACGACGGTGAGCAGGTCGCCGCTGCCCCGGCCGGTGTCGACCCGCGCGACGGTGTAACCGCTCTCCTCGTTGGCGTAGGTGATGCGCTCGAGCACCCCCTCGACCACTGCCGGCTGGAGCGCCCCGTTGGTTGCCATGACCAGAAGCTACCGCCTGGCGCCGACAGCCCGGCGGGCCTGTGGAAAACGCCCGTGGAAACCGGAAGGGGGTCCGGCCTCGCGGCCGGACCCCCTCACGGTTACCCCTCCCGTGTCGGACTTCCCGATCCCCCCAGATCCCTCCCCGGAAGTGCCGACGCAACGTACGACCCACAACCCCCGCCGGGGGTTGCACACCGATCTACAACTTTACTTTTCCATTACCCAAGGGGGGCGCGAGCGCGACCCGAGGTGCCGGTGAATCGACACAGAAGTAGCGTTTCGGGCATGAGCGAATCTTCATTCCAGGACGACGTGCTCAATGAGCTCGGCGACGACAAGCTGACCGAGATCGCCGGGCTGCTCGGCACCGACGTGGGCGCCGCCCGCGAGACCGTCGCCGAGACCGTCGGCGCCATGACCGGCGGCCTGCAGGAGAAGGCGGCCGCCGATGACGACGACGGCGTGGAGGTCCGCCAGGCCTTCGCCGAGGTGGCCCAGCCCCCGCTGGAGGGCGTGGCCACGCTCGGCGGCCTCGGCGGGCTGCTCAGCGGCGGGATGATGGCCGGCGTGCTCGCCAAGGCGAGCAAGCCCGTCGCCAACGCCGTCTCGAAGAAGACGGGCATCCCCGCGGCCACCGTCAGCCGGGTCATCGAGCTGCTGATCCCGGTGCTGCTGGCCGTCTTCGCCAAGCGCGCGGCCGGCAAGGGCGCGGGCGCCGGCGCGGCCACCGCGGGCGCACCCGCGGCCGCCCCCGGCGCGTCAGCGGCCGAAGGCGGCAACCTCGGTGACCTGCTGGGCCAGATCCTGGGCGGCGGCAAGAAGTAGCCACGGCGGCAAGGCCGCCCGTACGGCGCAGCCGCCCCCGCGCTATCCTCGGGCGCCATGGACAACCCCGGTGTACGGCTGCGGGATCCGGCGCCCGGCGAGCTGGGCTGGATCGTGCAGCGGCACGGCGCGCTCTACGCCGCCGAGTACGGCTGGAACACCGAGTTCGAGGGCCTGGTCGCCCGGATCGTCGCGGACTTCGCCGAGGACCACGACCCGTACCTGGAACGCGTCTGGATCGCCGAGCTGGCCGGCCGCCCGGTCGGCTCGGTGATGTGCGTGCGCGAGGAGGGCTCCCCCACCACGGCGCGGCTGCGGCTGCTCCTGGTGGAGCCGCAGGGCCGCGGCCACGGCATCGGCACCCTGCTCGTGGACACGGTCGTCGACTTCGCCCGCTCGGTCGGCTACCGCGAACTGGTCCTGTGGACCAACGACGTGCTGCGCGATGCCGGCGCCCTGTACCGGCGGGCCGGTTTCACCCTGGTCGCCGAGCACCCGCACCGCTCGTACGGCGTCGCCCTCACGGGGCAGGACTGGCGGCTGCCACTGCAGGAGGGCTCCCCGCACTGACGCCAGAACCGACCCCCGTACGGTTCGAAGCGCGCGCGGGGGCCAGCGAGGTGAGCGCCACCCCGCCGACGAGCAGGGCGGCCGCCAGCCAGCGCAGCCCCGAGATCCCCTCGCCGAGCACCAGCGCGGCCGAGGACATCCCGAACACCGGGACCAGCAGCGAGAACGGCGCCACGGACGAGGCCGGGTAGCGGCGCAACAGGTACCCCCAGGCGCCGAAGCCGAACACGGTGGACACCCAGGCCACGTACCCGATCACGGCGACCCCGGACCAGTCGAGCGCGCGCAGCGCCGCGAGGTCCCGCTCGGGCCCCTCCACCAGCAGCGACAGCCCGAACAGCGGCAGCACCGGGACGGTGCACACCCAGACCATGAAGTTCAGGGCGTCGGGCGGGGAGGCCTTGCGGGTCAGGACGTTGGAGACGCCCCAGCACGCGGCGGCGGCAACGACCAGGGTGAAGCCGAGCACCGGGCCGGAAGCGCCCCCGTCGGCGGCGGCGACGGCGATCCCGGCGAGCGCGACGGCCATGCCG
This sequence comes from Streptomyces sp. NPDC037242, assembly GCF_055604165.1. Lineage (NCBI taxonomy): Bacteria > Bacillati > Actinomycetota > Actinomycetes > Kitasatosporales > Streptomycetaceae > Streptomyces > Streptomyces sp. NPDC037242. Next base: position 139,627 of record NZ_JBVJUY010000018.1, on the reverse strand, counting down.
GCCACCCGTACCCGGCCGGGCCGTTCGCGCAGCACGACGGCGGCGAGGACGGCGGTGAAGACGGCCTGGATCTGGAGGACGAGGGAGGAGAGCCCGGCGGGCATGCCCTCGGCCATGCCGGTGAACAGCAGGCCGAACTTGGCGATGCCGAGGGCCACTCCGACACCGGCGATCCACTTCCAGGAGACCTTGGGCCGGCCGACGAAGAACACGGCGGGCAGCGCCGCGACGAGGAACCGCAGGGCGGACAGGAGCAGCGGCGGGAAGTGGTCGAGTCCGATCTCGATGACGACGAAGTTGAAGCCCCAGACGGCGGCGACGAGCACGGCGAGTGCGGTGTGTACGGGACGCATGGATCGAGCATCGACCCCGGGAGGATGTAGCACCAGCGCGGATCTCTTCCGGGAAGGATGAAGCAATGCTTATGAATGGGCGGGCCCGTCGCGCCTAGGATGGCCCCATGCTCGACCTGTCCCGGCTGCGCGCCCTGCACGCCGTCTCCGTCCACGGCTCGGTCGCCGGCGCGGCGGCCGCCCTCGGCTACACCCCCTCCGCGGTCTCGCAGCAGATCGCCAAGCTGGAGCGGGAGACCCGCACCACGCTGCTGGAGCGGCGCGGGCGCGGGGTCGCGCTCACCGAGGAGGCCCGCCATCTGGCCGACACGGCCCAGGAGTTGCTGGCCATCGTCGAGCGCGCCGAGACCACCCTGGAGGAGCGCCGCGGGCAGCCGAGCGGGCTGCTGACGGTGGCCGCCTTCGCCTCGGCGGCGCGCGGGCTGCTGCCGGGGGTGCTGGCCGACCTGGCGCGCCGCCATCCGGCGCTGGACGTGCGCCTGACGGAGGTCGACCCCCACCTCTCCGTGGACCTGGTGGCCCGGGGCGTCACCGATCTGGCCGTGGCGCACGACTGGGACATCGCCCCGCTCCCGGCGCCCGAGGGCGTCGAGCAGGCCGTGATCGGCGACGACCCCTGCGACCTCGTCGTGCCGCGGGGACACCCCTTCACCTCCCGGGCGGTGGTCCGGCGGTCGGACCTGGGCGGGCAGCGCTGGGTGTGCCAGCCGCCGGGCCGCGTCTGCCACGACTGGCTGGTGCGGACCATGCGCACGGCCGGGTTCGAGCCCGAGATCGCGCACGTCGCCGAGGAGAACCACACCATCGTCGCGCTCGTCGCGGCCGGCCTCGGGGTGGCCGTCGTACCGCGGCTGGGCACCGGGGCGCTGCCGCCGGGCGCGGTGGCCGTACCGCTGCGGCCGGGGCCCGTGCGCAGGCTGTACGCCCTGTGGCGCACCGGGGCGGCCCGCCGGCCGGCGATCACCGAGGCCGTACGCACCCTCCAGGAGCACTGGGCCCTCCAGGAGCACTGGGCCGCACAGGGGCCCCGTCCGGGGGACCTCCCGAGTGTCCGCGGCCGCGCGGGGGCGGCCCCGCAGTAGGGTCCGGCGCGTGCCGTACCAAGCCTCCCGCCGGACCCTGCTCGCCGTGGCCGCCATGGCCGCCGTCACGGCCGCCGGGGCCGCCTCCGCCGCCGTGGGGCGCGACCCGGCGCCCGGTGACCCGCACCCCGACGACCCGCGCCCCGGGGACCGCCCGCCCCGCGGGGAGCGGCCGGGCGGCCCGCCGGGGCACCGGCCGGACGCGGCCCGGCTGCGCGGGCTGGTGGCCCGGATGAGCCTGGCCGAGCAGGTCGGGCAGCTCTTCGTGTCCCGGGTGTACGGGCACTCCGCGACCGACCCCGACCCGGCGGACGCCGAGCGGAACATGGCGCTGTTCGGGGTGCGCACCGCCGCCGAGCTGGTCGCCCGCCACCACCTCGGCGGGATCATCTACTTCGCCTGGGCGCACAACACCCGTGGCCCGCGGCAGATCGCGGAGTTGTCGGCCGGCCTCCAGCGGGCGGCTGCCCGGTCCGGCGGGGGCGTCCCGCTGCTGCTCTCCACGGACCAGGAGCACGGGATCATCGCCCGCATCGGCAAGCCCGCGACCCTGTTCCCGGGGGCGATGGCGCTGGGCGCCCAGCACGGTGCGGGCGGCTCCACCGCCGATGCCCGCCGGGCCGCGCGGATCGCGGGCTCCGAGCTGGCCGCGATGGGCATCCGGCAGGACTACGCACCGGTGGCGGACGTCAACGTCAACCCGGCCAATCCGGTGATCGGGGTACGGTCCTTCGGCTCCGACCCGCGCGCCGTGGCGGCCCTGGTCGCCGCCCAGGTGCGCGGCTACCAGGGCGCGGGGGTGGCCGCGACGGCCAAGCACTTCCCCGGCCACGGGGACACCGAGACCGACAGCCACGTCGGGCTGCCGGTGATGCGGCACAGCCGCGCGCAGTGGGAGGAGTTGGACGAGCCCCCGTTCAGGGCGGCGGTCGAGGCGGGTGTGGACGCCGTCATGACGGCGCACATCGTCTTCCCCGCGCTCGATCCGTCCCGGGATCCGGCGACGCTCTCGCGGCCCATCGTGACCGGCATCCTGCGCGAACGCCTCGGCTTCCGCGGGGTGGTGGTCACCGACGCCCTCGACATGGCCGGGGTCCGTCAGAAGTACGGGGACGACCGGGTCCCGGTGCTGGCGCTGAAGGCGGGCTGCGACCAGCTGCTGAACCCGCCGGACCTGGGGCTGGCCGTGCGCAGCGTAGTGGCGGCGGTGGAGTCGGGCGAGCTGTCGCGGGCGCGGATCGAGGAGTCGGTGCTGCGGATCCTGGAACTCAAGTCCCGCCGGGGCCTGTTCGGCCGGTCGTACGCCACGGTCACGGCAGCCGACGCGGCCGCGGAGGTGGAGGCCGTGGTCGGGATCCCGGAGCACCTGGCGGCCGCCGACGAGATCGCGGCCGGGACGACGACCCTGCTGGCCAACCCGGTGAAGCTGCTGCCGCTGGATCCGGCGGCCCGGCCCCTGCTGCTGGTGACGGGCACCGACCCCGCCTCCCCCACCGGTACGACCGGACCCCCCACGGAGGTACTGGCCCGGGAGCTGTCCGCTCTGGGCTGCCGGGCGACGGCCGCGCCGCCCGCCCGCGCGGTGGCGGCGGCCGCGGGCCACGCGGCCGTGCTGGTGTGCACGTACAACGTCCCGGAGGGGGACAGCCCGCAGCGCACGCTGGTCGCGGAGCTGCTGGCCACCGGGGTCCCGGTGGTCCTGGTGGCGATCCGCAATCCGTACGATCCGGCCCGGCTCCCGCGGTGCGCGGCCGAGCTGGCGACGTACTCCTGGACGGATGTGGAGCTGCGCGCGGCGGCCCGGGTGCTCACCGGGGCCCTGCGGCCCTCGGGCCGCCTCCCGGTGCCGGTGCCGGGGCGCTACCCGCTGGGCCACGGGCTGACGTACTAGCCGGAGGCCCAGCGGGGGTGGCGGCTACGGCCGGAGCATCGGCTCGCGGTCGACCTGGTCGAGCTGCGCGTCCGGCTTCGCCAGCGGCGCGGCCTGTGCGGCGCCGTCCGCGCTGAGCGCGGTGGCGGCCGGGGCCACTCCGGCCCACTGCAGGATCTTCGCGGTGGCCAGCGTGCGCTCGCCGTCGAGCAGCTTGGCGACGTTGGCCCCGTGGTTGGCGCCCGGCGCGGTCATCACGTAGCTGTCGCGCACGTTGTAGCCGAGGTGGAACGGTTCGGCGCCCCACGGGTCGTTCTGCCCGTAGACGAAGAGCATCTGGTTGGCGTTGTTGCGCACCCAGGTGTCCACGTCCGCCATGGCCGCCGGCTTGAAGGTCATGGGGATGTCGCGGGGGACGAAGTTGCGCGGCGGCTGGTAGCCGTAGCGGCTCAGGTTGCCCAGGTGCGGCTGCTTGATGTCCGGGGAGCCGAGCTGGGTGCCCGCCTGGTAGTAGTACGGGATGTACGTCTCCAGGCCCTGGTCGGCGTAGGCGGAGAAGCCGGAGATCGCGTCGACGGTGTCCCAGATCTCCTGGTCGCTCGCGGTGGCGGCGGCCGGGATGCCGGCGCAGTCGGCGAGCAGGCTGTACTGCCAGAAGGCCCACACGTAGTCGAGCACGACGGCCTCGTAGGCCTTGTCGAGGGTGCCGACGGTGTTGAAGGTCCAGCCGTTCTCGGCGGCGGCGGCCGCGTACTTGGCCTCCAGCGGCTCGCGGCGCACGAGCGCCTCGCGCTGCACGGCGTTCAGCTTGTCGCGGCACTCCTTGGTGCCGACCTTGCTGAAGAACCGGTCGTAGGCCGAGTCCTCCTTGTTGACCACGTCGTTCGGGGCGACGTAGGCGACGACGCCGTCCATGTCACGCGGGTAGAAGCGCTCGTAGTAGGTGGCCGTCATGCCGCCCTTGCTGCCGCCCGTGGCCAGCCAGTTCTTGTTGTAGATCTTCTTGAAGGCGGTGAAGACGCGGTGCTGGTCGCTGGCGGCCTGCCAGATGTCCAGGTTCGCCCAGTTGGCCGGGTCGGGCCGGGAGGGCGTGAAGAATCGGTACTCCAACGACACCTGGTTGCCGTCGACTATGGTCGTCGGCTCGCTGCGGCGCGGGTTGGTGTTGACGTTGTAGCCGGAGGTGAAGAAGACCGTCGGCCGGGAGACGTCCTTGTGCAGCAGGGTCAGGCGCTGCTTGAAGGTGCCCTTCCACGGAGCGCGGTGGTCGACCGGCTGCTCGTAGTTCAGTACGAAGAAGCGGTAGCCGGGGTACGGCTTCTCCTCGATCAGGCTCATCCCCGGAATGCCGAGGATCTGGTCCTTGATGTCCGTGGCGGCGGCCGGCCCTGCGGCGGTGGCCGCTTGAGCCGTGAAGCTTGCCGCACCCATGGTGCCGATCAGCACCACGAGCGACAGCAGCCATCCGAGCGTCTTGCGCATTCACCCTCCCCTTGAGTTCACTTCGGTCGCCGTGAACCTAGCTGGGTCAACACGCTGCTGAACAGACCTTGTTGGGTCGCAGCCTCAGCAAAGAATCCAGCCGGAATCAGCCGATCCGGCCGCCACGCTCCCCTTTACATACACACAGCGGTTGATCACGTGGACGGTGACAGGTCCGGCATACCGGGTGAACTGCCCCGCATCGCGTACGGGGACCCCGCCGCGTGGCTGAACGCTCACCGTCATCGCGCGGCGCCTGCCGGGCTCGCGGGCCACCGTCACCGCGCAGACCTGGGTACGGGTCCGGTAGACGCGGACCTCGCCCGTGGAGAACGGCAGCGCCTTGACGAGCCGGCCCGGACAGCCGCCGGTCGCGGCCTGCGCGGGCGGCGCCGCGAACGGCCCGGCCACGCTCAGCCACAGGACCCCCGCGCACACCCAGAGGCCGGCGGCCCACCGGCCGCGCGCCCTCGACCTCAGCAACACCCTGCCCCCCGATCGGTCGTACGTACCGCGTGCGTACGCACGTACGACGCCCGGGCCTGCCGGAAGGTTGCAGTGGGCAAGGACTTCTGCTCCGAGTGACCTCGTACGGGTGGATCCGCAACTCCCGGCCGCCGATGCGGGAGTTCACGACCCGCCGGGAGATTACGCTGAGTAACCAGATACCCAGGAAAGGGCACTTCCATGACGAACGACCTGCTCGACCGCAAGCTGGACCGCGCCTTCCGGCACCTCGACGTCAACTCCGACCAGGTGATCGACGCGACCGACATCATCGCGCTCGGATCCCGGCTGCTGAGCGCGCTCGACGAGCCCGACGGCTCGCCCAAGGCCGAGCGCGTGATGGCCGGTCTGGCGGACTTCTGGCAGGACCTGTTCACCGAGCTCGACATGGACCGGGACGGCAAGGTCACGCCCGAGGAGTACAAGCTGGGCATGACCCGGCTCTACCGGGGCGGCGGCCCGGCCTACGACCGGTCGTTCCGGCCGATGATGCAGGCGATCCTCACGGTCGTCGACACCAACGGCGACGGGCACATCAGCCCCGAGGAGTTCCACAGGGCCCAGCGGGCCTTCGGCACGGAGCTGGAGCCCGCCGAGACCGACGCGCTCTTCGCGCGGATCGACCTGAACCACGACGGGTACCTGTCCGTGGACGAACTCCTCGTCGCCGTCCGCGAGTACTACACGGGCGACGACGAGGACGCCCCGGGCAACCTGCTCTTCGGCGAGCTCTGAGCCCCGGGCGCAGCCTTGGGCGCGGGGCTAGGGGGTGTCTGGTGGATGTCCGCGACGCCGCGGACATCGGTCAGACACCCCTTAGGCGGCCGCGCGCTCGTCCTCACCGGCGAAGGTGCGCCACAGCTCGGCGTACCGGCCGCCGCGCGCCAGGAGCTCGGCGTGCGTGCCGTCCTCCACGACCCGGCCCCGGTCCATGACCACGACCCGGTCGGCGCGCGCGGCGGTGGTCAGCCGGTGCGCCACCACCAGGGTGGTGCGCTTGCCCGCGAGCCGGTCGGTGGCCTGGTTGACCTGCGCCTCGGTCGCCAGGTCGAGCGCGGCCGTGGCCTCGTCCAGCAGCAGCACGTCCGGGTCGACGAGCTCGGCGCGGGCGAGCGCGATCAGCTGCCGCTGCCCGGCGGACAGGTTGCGGCCGCGCTCGCTGACGGTGTGCAGGTAGCCCCCGTCGAGGGTGGCGATCATGTCGTGCGCCCCGACGGCGCGCGCGGCCGCCTCCACCTCGGCGTCGCCCGCCTCGGGCCGCCCGTAGGCGATGGCGTCGCGGACGGTCCCCGGGAAGAGGTACGACTCCTGCGGGACGACCCCGAGCCGGTGCCGGTAGGCCGTCAGGTCGAGCTCGCGCAGGTCGGTGCCGTCGGCGGTGACCCGCCCGGAGGTGGGGTCGTAGAACCGGGCCACCATCTTGACCAGCGTGGACTTGCCGGCGCCGGTCTCGCCGACAAAGGCGACGGTCTGCCCGGCGGGTATCCGCAGGCTGATCCCGGCGAGCGCGTCCCCCTTCTCCCCCCGCTCCTCGGCGGTGCCGTAGGCGAAGCGGACGTCCTCGAAGGCGATCTCGCCGCGCAGGGCCGCGACCTCGCGCGGCTCGGCGGCGCGCGGCGTGGTCGTGGGCTCGCGCAGCAGCCCCTGGATGCGGCCGAGGGAGACGGTGGCCTGCTGGTAGCCGTCGAAGACCTGGGAGAGCTGCTGGACGGGGGCGAAGAACAGGTCGATGTAGAGCAGGTACGCCACCAGCGCACCGGTGGTGAGGGTGCCGGCCTCGACCCGGCCCGCGCCGACGATCAGCACGGCGGCCGCGGCCCCGGAGGACAGCAGCTGCACGAAGGGGAAGTAGACGGATATCAGCCACTGGCCGCGGACCCGGGCCTCACGGTACGAGTCGCTGCGCTCGGCGAAGCGGGCGGCGCCCGAACCCTGGCGGCGGAACGCCTGGACGATGCGGAGCCCCGAGACGGACTCCTGGAGGTCGGCGTTGACCAGGCTGACCCGGTCGCGGGCGAGCTCGTAGGCGGCGACCGACTTGCGGCGGAAGACGATGGTGCCGAGCACCAGCACGGGAAGGGTGGCGAAGACGATCAGCGCGAGCTCGACGTCGAGGACGAGCAGGGCGATCAGGATGCCGAAGAAGGTGAAGACGGAGACGACGGCGGTGACGAGCCCGGTCTGAAGGAAGCTGGACAGGGCGTCCACGTCGGTGGTCATCCGGGTCATGATCTTGCCGGTGAGCTCGCGCTCGTAGTAGTCGAGGCCGAGTCGCTGGAGCTGGGCGAAGATCTTGACGCGCAGCGCGTACAGCACGCGCTCGCCGGTACGCCCGGTCATCCGGGTCTCGGCGAACTGCGCGGCCCACTGCGCGACGACGACGGCCAGGGCGAGCCCGGCGGCCACCCAGACGGCGCCGAGGGCGGCTTGCGTGACGCCCTTGTCGATGCCGTGCCGGATCAGGACGGGCAGGAGCAGCCCGGAGCCCGCGTCGACGGCGACGAGGCCGAGGCTGACGGCGAGCGGCGCCCAGAAACCGCCCAGCAGGCGGCGCAGACCGTAGCTCTCCTCCGGGGCCGCGGCGCGCGCCTCGTCCACCTCGGGGGTGTCGTCGGCGGGCGGCAGCGCCGCGACCTGCGCGAGCAGTTCGGGGGTGGCGGGCATCCCGGCGACGGCCCCGGCCATGGAGGGCGGCCCTGCGGCGGGGGCGCCGCTGCCCGCGGCGGGGGCGGCCGCGGAGGCCGGGGCGGTCTCCTCGCTGCGCCGCCACAGCTCGGGGGTGACCCCGTCCGAGACCCGGCGCTTGGCGTTGACGGGCTCGGAGTCGATCTCGGCCTCGAGCTCGATGTCCCGTTCCAGGTCGCGTTCAAGGTCGCGTTCCAGGTCGCGCTCGAACTCCGTCATCGCGGGCGCGTCGGGGGTCCGCGGCGAGGCGGCCCCGAGGGCGTCGGGGTCGGTCAGCAGACGCCGGTAGAGGGCGGAGCGGCGCTCCAGCTCCTCGTGCGTGCCGATGTCCGCGAGCCGCCCGTGCTCCAGTACGGCGATCCGGTCGGCGAGGGCGAGCGTGGAGCGGCGGTGGGCGATGAGCAGGGTGGTGCGGCCGGCCATGACGGACCGCAGCGCTTCGTGGATCTCGTGCTCCACGCGGGCGTCGACGGCCGAGGTGGCGTCGTCCAGGAGCAGCAGGCGGGGGTCGGTGAGGATGGCGCGGGCGAGCGCGATGCGCTGGCGCTGGCCGCCGGAGAGGGTGAGCCCCTGCTCGCCGACCTTGGTGTCGTACCCGGCGGGCAGGGCCGCGATGAACCCGTCGGCCTGGGCGGCGCGGGCGGCGGCCTCGACCTGTTCGGCGGTGGCGCCGGGGTGCCCGTAGGCGATGTTGGAGCGGATGGTGTCGGAGAAGAGGAAGGAGTCCTCGGGCACCAGGCCGATGGCGCCGCGCAGGGACTCGTAGGTCAGCTCGCGCACGTCGTGGCCGCCGACGCGGACGGTGCCGCGGTCGGCGTCGTAGAAGCGCGGCAGGAGCAGCGAGACGGTGGACTTGCCGCTGCCGGAGGCGCCGACGACGGCGACGGTCTCGCCTTCGGCGATGGAGAGCGAGAAGCCGTCGAGGACGGGCCGCTCGGGGTCGTAGCCGAATCCGACGCCGTCGAACTCGACGGTGGCGGGCGCGTCGGCGGGAAGCTCGCGGCTGCCCTCCTGGATCACGGGCTCCGTGTCGATCAGCTCGAACACGCGCTCCACGCCGGCGCGGGCCTGCTGTCCGACGGTGAGGACCATGGCGAGCATGCGGACGGGTCCGACGAGCTGGGCGAGGTAGGTGGAGAAGGCGACGAAGGTACCGAGGGTGACCTGCCCCTTGGTGGCCATCCAGCCGCCGAGGGCCAGCATGGCGACCTGTCCGAGGGCAGGCACGGCCTGCAGGGCGGGGGTGTAGCGCGAGTTCAGCCGGATGCTCCGCATCCGGCCGGCGAACAGCCGGCGCCCGGCGGTGCGCAGCTTGCCGGTCTCCTGCTCCTCCTGGCCGAAGCCCTTGACGACGCGTACGCCGGTCACGGCCCCGTCGACGACGGTGGCGACGGCGGCGGCCTGGCCCTGGGCCCACCAGGTGGCGGGGAAGAGCTTCTTGCGGCTGAGCTTGGCGATGAACCAGAGGGCGGGGGCCATGAGCAGCGCGACGAGGGTCAGCAGCGGCGAGAGCCACAGCATGATGCCGAGGGACATCCCGAAGAGCAGGAAGTTCCCGATGGTCATCGGCAGCATGAACAGCAGGCCCTGGATCAGCTGCAGGTCACTGGTGGCCCGCCCGACGACCTGCCCGGTGGACAGCTCGTCCTGGCGGCGCCCGTCGAGGCGGGCGACGGCGTCGTACATGTCGGTGCGCAGGTCGTGCTGCACGTCGAGGGCGAGGCGGCCGCCGTAGTACCTGCGTATGTAGGTCAGCACGTACACGAGCAGGGCCGCGGCTATGAGCATCCCGGCCCAGGGCGCCATGTCCTTGGTCTTGTCCCCGATGACGTCGTCGATGATCACCTTGGTGACCAGCGGCACGACCGCCATGACGGCCATGCCCGCCAGTGAGGACCCGAGTGCGAGCAGTACGTTGAGCCTGTAGCGCCATGTGTACGCGGCCAGCCGCCTGCCCCAGCTCTGTTTGCTTCCGTCGGCTGCCGTCTCTGCCGCCACCACGTGGTGCCTCCCCGTTGGTCGTGTCCTACCGCCACCCCCAACGCCCCCACCGGCGGATTTCATCCCACCGCAACCATCGCACTCCCGTACGCGACCGGCTCGCGGGGCGCTGGAGGGGGGTTACGGCGGCTCATGGTGTCGGCGGGCGCGTGGTGCACAGGATCCGCGCCGCCGCCGCCAGAACCTCCTGGTCGATGTCCGCCGGACGGATGCGGTCCATCCGGGTCTCCTCCTCCTGCGGGGGCGCCCTACGGGGCGTCGAACTCGTACTCCAGGACGTACGCGGAGGCGTCGAGCACCATCTCGTTGACCTCGACGACCCGCCCGTCCGCGGTGAAGGCGGTACGTGCGATCAGTACGACCGGGGTTCCGGCGGCCAGCCCGAGCCGGGCGGCCTCGTCGGCGCCGGGCATCCGCGAGCGGACCTCCTCCCGGAAGCGCGTCGGCCGGTGGCCGAGGTCGGCGAGCCGGGCGTAGATCCCGCCGGGTCCGCTGTCCGGCTCGGCGATCCGGCTACCGGCGACGAGGACGGCATCGAGGTACGAGGTCGCGAGCATGACGGGCTTCCCGTCGAGCAGGAACCTCCGGCGGCGCACGCACGCCGGTGCGCCGCCGGCGAGGCCGAGCACGGCGGCGACGGCCGCGGGGGCGGGCTCGTCGGTGACGGACAGGAACTCGACCTCGGGTTCACGGTCCTCGGTGTCGGCGTCCCAGATGGAGCGCCCGGCACCCCAGACCTCGGCGGCCAGCCGCTGGATCCCGCGCCGCCGGATGAGCCGGAACTCCCGCACGAACACCCCGGCCCCCTTGCGGGCCTCGGTGAGCCCCTCCGCCTGGAGCACCCCGAGCGCCTGCCGCGCGGTCATCCGGGCGACGCCGTACGCGGCCATCAGGTCGTTCTCTCCGGGCAGCCGGTCCCCGGGACCGTACTCACCCGAGGCGATGGCTTCCTTCAGGGCGGCGGCGATGCGCTGGTACTTGGGCTGTCGTACGGCGCCGTCGGTTGGCATGCGGTCCTCCCTGATCATCTCTAGTCATCCTAGGCACCCCGTGGGGGCGGAGAGTCGTCGCGCTCGTCCAATCCGCATCTGCAGCAACAGATCTCTAGAGAACCCTTGACTCCCCAGACAGGCAGGCGCTTCACTTCTCCTGTATCTCTAGAGAGGTGACGCGATGACATTGCTTCCGGCCGACGAGATCTCCTGGATCGTGCCCCGCAGCCCCCGCGCCCCCGGCCGTGCCCGTGCGCTCCTGCGCCAACAACTCACCGAGTGGAAGACCGACGGCGAACCCGCCGAAACGGCAGAGCTGCTCCTGTCCGAGCTGGTCACCAACGCGCTACGACACGCCCGCGCCCCCCACGGCCGGGACATCGGGGTCCGGCTCGCGCGGTACGAGGGGGTGCTGCGCGTGGAGGTGGCCGACGCGGGCCCCGCCGTCAAGCTCACGCCGCAGGTCGTCGCGGACTCGGACGAGCGGGGGCGCGGGCTCGCCATCGTGGCGGCGCTCGCCGCGCGGTGGGGCCAGTGCCCGCGGCGGCACGGGATCGGAAAGGCGGTGTGGGCCGAGGTCAGAGGTGGGTCGGGGTGAACATTTTCAGGGTTGCCGGGAGGACGAGGAGCGAGGGGCCCGGGGTGGCCAGGGACTTTGCCAGGTCCTCGCGGAGGGACTCCGGGGTGGTGGTGGTCGCCGGGACGCCGAAGGAGGCGGCCAGGGCGACGAAGTCGGGGCGGGTCAGGTCCGTGCCCGTGGCGCAGCCGTACTCGCGCAGGATGCCGTAGCCGCCGTCGTCCACGATCAGCCAGGTGACGTCCAGGTCGTGCTGCCGGGCGGTGGCGAGGTCGGCGATCGAGTACATCGCGCCGCCGTCGCCGGAGACGGCGAGGACCGGGGTGCCGGGTTCGGCGACGCAGGCGCCGAGGGCCGCCGGGAAGGCGTAGCCGAGGCCGCCCGCGCCCTGGGCCGAGTGCATGGTGTTGGGGTGCTTGGCGTCGAAGGCCGACCAGGCCCAGTAGGACAGGATCGTCATGTCCCAGAAGGACGGGGAGCGCGGCGGGAGCGCCGAGCGGATGGCGGTCAGCAGGGACCGCTCCAGGGCGACCTCCTGCGCGTCGAGGCGGGCCGCGATGTCCGCCAGGACCAGGCGGACGCGCTCCGGGGCCGTCGGGTCCTCGCGCTCGTCCACCGTCTCCAGCAGGGCCTGGAGGGCGAGGCGGGCGTCCGCGTGGATGCCGAGGCCGGCGTGGTTGGACTCCAGCTTGCCGAGGTCCGCGTCGATCTGGACGACCCGGCCCTCCGGGAAGAACGTGTGGTAGTTCGAGGAGAGTTCCCCGAGGCCCGAGCCCACCACCAGCAGGACGTCCGCGTCCTCCAGGAAGTCCGTCATGCGGCGGTCCTCCAGCCAGGACTGGAGGGACAGCGGGTGGGTCCAGGGGAAGGCGCCCTTGCCGCCGAAGGTCGTGACGACCGGCGCGTTCAGGCGTTCCGCGAGCTGCTTCAGCTTGCCCGACGCGTCCGAGCGGACCACCCCACCGCCCGCGATGATCACCGGGCGGGAGGCCCGCGAGAGCCAGTGCGCGGCCAGCGCGGTCAGCTCCGGGCGCGGGGCGAGTTCGTGCGGGGTGGCGTCCACGCCCGTGACCTCGGGGACGAGGGTCTCGGCGCGCAGGACGTCCTCCGGGATCTCGACGAAGACCGGCCCGTGCGGGGCGGTCAGCGCCGATTCCCAGGCCTCGGCGATCACCGACGGGATCTGGGAGGGGGTACGGGCCTCGTGGACCGACTTGACCACGTCCCGGAAGGAGGCCGCTTGGTCCCGCAGCTCGTGCAGGTGTCCGCGCCGGCCGCCGCCCAGGCCCGCCACCGGGACCTGCGAGGAGATGGCGAGGACCGGGGCCGAGGCGGCCGCCGCCTCCGCCAGGGCGGGCAGCGCCATCAGCGCGCCCGGTCCTGTGGACAGGAGGAGGGGGACCGCCTCGCCGGTGATCCGGCCGTAGGCGTCGGCCGCGAAGCCCGCGTTGTTCTCCGTACGCAGTCCCACGAGCCGCAGGTCGGAGCGGCCGACCGCGTCGAAGAGGGCCAGCGCGTGCTGGCCGGGCAGGCCGAAGACGGTGTTCGCGCCGAGGGAGCGCAGCGTCTCCACGACCAGGTCCCCGCCCGTCCGCCCGGGCGGTGGCGCGAGCGCCGCCGCCGTCTGGGCCGCGGTGGGACGGAGTACCAGGTCGTGGTCGTGCGTCACGTGTTAGTTGCCCTTCGCCTTCGCCGCCGCGATCTGACGGCTCATGATCGTGGTGAGCTCGTACGCGGTGTGCGAGGCCGCGACCGAGGTGATCTCGGCGTGATCGTACGCCGGGGCGACCTCGACGACGTCGGCCGAGACGAGGTTGCAGGAGGACAGGCCGCGGATGATCTCCAGCAGCTCGCGGGAGGTCATGCCGCCCGCCTCGGGGGTGCCGGTACCGGGCGCGTGCGCCGGGTCCAGCACGTCGATGTCGATCGAGATGTAGAGCGGGCGGTCGCCGATGCGCTGGCGCAGCTGGTCGGCGACCTCGTCGGCGCCGCGGCGGTATACGTCCGCCGAGGTGACGATGCCGAAGCCCATCTTGGCGTCGTCGTCCAGGTCCTGCTTGCCGTAGAGCGGGCCGCGCGTGCCGACGTGGGAGAGCGCCTCGGTGTCGAGGATGCCCTCCTCCACCGCCCGGCGGAACGGGGTGCCGTGCGTGTACTCGGCGCCGAAGTACGTGTCCCAGGTGTCCAGGTGCGCGTCGAAGTGCAGCAGCGCGACCGGGCCGTGCTTCTTCGCCACCGAGCGGAGCAGCGGCAGCGCGATGGTGTGGTCGCCGCCGAGGGTCATCAGGCGGGAGCCGTTGCCGATCAGCTCGTCGGCCGCGGCCTCGATCGTCTCGACGGCCTCGTTGATGTTGAAGGGGTTCGCGGCGATGTCGCCGGCGTCCGCGACCTGCGCGAGGGCGAAGGGGGAGGCGTCCTGCGCCGGGTTGTACGGGCGCAGCAGGCGCGAGGCCTCGCGGATGGCGTTGCCGCCGAAGCGGGCGCCGGGGCGGTAGGAGACGCCGGAGTCGAAGGGCACGCCGACGACGGCGACATCGGCCTTGCCGCCGACCTCGTCGAGGCGCGGCAGCCGGGCGAAGGTCGCCGGGCCCGCGTAGCGCGGGATGCGGGAGGAGTCGACGGGGCCGCGCGGCTGCGTGCTCATGGGGGGTGCCCTTCTGGAGGTCCTGCTGGTGCGGTGCTTCGAGCGTAAGCCGACACCACGGGGGCGCGAAGTGTACGTTTTATCCACCGCACACCCACCAATATGTACGGAGCATCCATGGAGGCCCCGGCCCCGCCCACCCCACCGGTCCCGCTGGCCGCGCTGCTCGCCGACCGCGAGCTGGGGCTGCGGCACCTCGCGGGGCCCGCCGAGGCCGATGTGCACGGGGTGCACGCGTCCGAGATGGCGGACCCGTCGCCCTACCTGCTGGGCGGGGAGCTGCTGCTCACGGCCGGTGCGGAGCTACGGGCCGGCCCCGACGGCGCGGTGGCCGGCCCCGACGGCCGGGTGGGCGACCCCGACGGCTACGTGACCGGGCTCGTCGCGGCGGGCGCGGCCGCGCTCGGCTTCGGGGTGGCGCCCGTGCACGAGGAGGTGCCCCCCGCGCTGGCGGCCGCCTGTGCGCGCCGCGGGCTGCCGCTGCTGGAGGTCCCGCAGCGCACCCCGTTCACGGCGGTGGCCCGGACCGTCTGGCGGCTGATGGCGGAGGCCCGTACGCGGGAGCTGCGCCGGGTCACCGAGGCCCAGCAGTCGCTCGCCGCGGCGGCCGCCCGGCCCGATCCGGTCGCGGCCGTGCTCTCCCGCCTCGCGGCGAGCCTGGGCGGCTGGACGGCCCTGCTCGCCCCGGGCCGGGGCGGGGCGGCGCACCCCGCTGCCGGACCCGGCCGCGCTGCGGCCGGCGGCGCTCCCGGCGAGGCGGCGCTCGCCGCCGTGGGCGCGCTGGCCGAGCGGGTGGCCCCGGGGGCGACGGCGACCGCCACCGACACCCTGGGCGGGACGCACCTCGCCGCCTACGCCGTGGGCGGTGGCCAGGTACTGGCCCTGGCCACCCCGGGGCGGGCCCCCGGCGACCACACCATCGCCTCCGTCGCCGCCGTACTGCTGACCCTGCTCACCGCGAGCCGTCCCGCGGGGGACGAGGCGGCCGCGCTGACCCGGCTGCTGCTCGACGGGGATCCCGCGGGCGCCCTCGCACCGGGGCCCTGGTACGCCGTCCACGCCCGCGGCGCCGGGGACCCGCGGGCCCTGGCGGCCGCGCTGGGCACCGTACTGCTGGACCCGCGCGAGGACGGCGTACGTCTGCTCACCGACCGGGAGCCCGCCCCGCAGCCCGGGTGGCGCCTCGGGGTCAGCGCCCCGGCCGCGCCCGCGGAGCTCCGTACGGCCGGGGCCCAGGCCGTACGGGCCCTGAAGCGCGCCGAGGCGGCCCGGACACCGCTGGCCCGGCACTCCCCCGGCGGCCTCGGCACCCTCCTGGACCCGGCCGAGGCCCGCGCCCACGCCGAGGCCCTGCTCGCCCCGCTGAACCCGGCCCACCGCGAGACGCTGCGCGCCTGGCTGGCCCACCACGGCAGCTGGGACCGCACGGCCGCGGCCCTCGGGGTCCACCGCAACACCGTGCGCCAGCGCGTGTCCCGCTGCGCGGAGCTCCTCGGCACGGACCTCGACGACCCGGACACCCGTATGGAGCTGTGGTTCGCGCTGCGGTGGGCGTGACCGCCACAGCGCGACCGCCACAGCGCGACCGCCTCAGCGGGCCCGGCGGATCGCGGCGACCGTCGGGACCGGCTCGTTCAGCAGGAAGTCCATGACGATCGCGTTGACCAGCGCGGGCTTCTCCTGGGTGAGGAAGTGCGAGGTGCCCGGGACGACGGCCAGTTCCGCGTTCGGGAGGGCCTCGTAGGTCTCCACCGCGTGCCGCATCGTCACCAGGTCGTCGTCGGAGAACACCACCAGCGTCCGCTGGGTCACGGCGGCCAGGTCGGAGGCCTTGAGGTTCGGCTCCACGGCGGCCATCTCGCCGATCTTCGAGGCCACGACCCGGAAGTGGTCGATGCCGTCCGGGGAGACCTCGCCGTAGGACGGCCCGAGGAACCGGAAGATCTGCTCGACGTCCCACTCCATGTCGGGCGCGGCCTCGCCCTCCTTGCTGAACCCGCCGCTGATCATCACCAGCCGCTCGACCAGCTCCGGCCGCTGCATCGCCACCAGCATGGCCACGAACGCCCCGTCGCTGTGCCCGACGAGAACGGCAGGCCGGCCCACGACCGCTTCCAGGAAGGCGATCGTGTCGTCCGCCATCAGCTGGTACGTGATCGGCCCCGGTACGTCCGGGGTGTGGCCGTGGCCCCGGCGCTCGGGGGTGTACACGCGGAAGTGCTCGGCGAGGGGGCCGAGGTTCGGCGCGAAGAACCGGGCGTCCACCAGGCCGCCGTGCATCAGCACCAGCGGATCGCCCGCGCCGTGCTCCTCGTACCAGGTGTTCACATCGCCGAGCTGGACGTACGTACCCATCGTCTGTCTCCTCCTCGCGCTTCTTGTGAAGGTAGACCGGTACTCCAGGCGAAACTCACCGGCGCGCGCCACGGTATTTACGGGCGGTTGGGGCGTGTGGTCATCCGCACTCTGGACAGCGGGGACAACTCGCCGGTAACTTAGTCTGAGCAAGCGCTTAGCCATAGGCGGCGGACCGCCGCGACCGAAGGGAGTCGGCCCGTGCGCCGCACAGTTTTCAACGAGGACCACGAGGCGTTCCGCGAGACCATCCGCGCCTTCATCGAGGCCGAGGTCGTCCCCGTCTACGACGAGTGGTTCGCCGCGGGCCAGGCGCCGCGCGACTTCTACTACAAGCTCGGCGAGCTGGGCCTCTTCGGCATCAACGTCCCCGAGGAGTTCGGCGGCGCGGGCCTGGACACCCACAAGTTCGAGGCCGTGCTCTACGAAGAGACCTCGCGCGCGGGCGTGCAGTTCGGCGGCTCCGGCGTGCACGTGCTGCTGGCGCTCCCCTACATCAAGATGCTCGCCAACGACGAGCAGAAGAAGCGTTACCTCGAGAAGTTCGTCTCCGGCGAGGAGATGTGGGCCCTCGCGATGACCGAGCCGGGCACCGGCTCCGACGTCGCGGGCATGAAGACCACCGCCAAGCTCTCCGAGGACGGCACGCACTACGTCCTCAACGGCGCCAAGACCTTCATCACCGGTGGCGTCCACGCCGACCGCGTGATCGTCTGCGCCCGCACCTCCGCCCCGACGGCCGAGGACCGCCGCTTCGGCATCTCGCTCTTCGCCGTGGACACCAAGTCCGAGGGCTACTCCATCGGCCGCAAGCTGGACAAGCTCGGCCTGCGCACCTCCGACACCGCCGAGCTGGCGTTCGTCGACGTGAAGGTCCCGGTCGAGGACCTGCTCGGCGAGGAGAACAAGGGCTTCTACTACCTCGGCGCCAACCTGCCTTCCGAGCGCTGGGGCATCGCCTTCGGTGCGTACGCGCAGGCCAAGGCCGCCATCCGGTTCGCCCAGCAGTACGTGACGGAGCGCACCGTCTTCGGCAAGCCGGTCGCGCACTTCCAGAACACCAAGTTCGAGCTGGCCGCCTGCCAGGCCGAGGTGGACGCCGCCGAGGCCGTCGCCGACCGCGCCCTGGAGGCCCTGGACGCCGGTGAGCTGACCGCCGCCGAGGCCGCCTCCGCGAAGCTCTTCTGCACCGAGGTCGCGCACCGCGTCATCGACAAGTGCCTCCAGCTGCACGGCGGCTACGGCTACATGAACGAGTACCCGATCGCCCGCCTGTACGCCGACAACCGCGTCAACCGCATCTACGGCGGCACCAGCGAGGTCATGAAGTCCATCATCGCCAAGTCCATGGGTCTGTAAGGGAATCGGGCACCTACCCTTCCCTCCATGAACGAGGCACTGACGACGCTCCTCGATCTGCTCGACCTTGAGCAGATCGAGGAGAACATCTTCCGCGGTACCAGCCGCTCGGCGCTGGTACCGCGCGTGTTCGGCGGACAGGTCGCGGCCCAGGCGCTGGTCGCCGCCGGGCGGACCGTGCCCGAGGACCGGACCGCGCACTCGCTGCACTCGTACTTCCTGCGCGCCGGGGATCCCGGCGCGCCCATCGTGTATTCGGTCGACCGGATCCGCGACGGCCGCTCCTTCACCACGCGCCGGGTCGTCGCCGTCCAGCACGGGCAGCCGATCTTCCACCTCTCCGCGTCCTTCCAGACGTACGAGGAGGGCCTCGACCACCAGGCCGCCATGCCGGACGCCCCCGACCCGGAGACCCTGCCGACCGCGGCCGAGTCCCTGCCCGAGTACCGGGAGATCTTCCGCGACCCGGGGACGGTGGAGCGGCTGATCGAGGCGCGGGACGCGGTGGACCTGCGCTACGCGACCACCCCGCCCTGGGGCAGCGTCGGGGCGCCGGTGGAACCGCGCTCGCAGGTGTGGTTCCGTACGGCCGGCAAGCTGGAGAGCGACGACGCGCTCCTGCACACCTGCCTGGCCACCTACGTCTCCGACATGACGCTGCTCGACTCGGTGCTGCTCGCCCACGGGCGCGGCGGCTGGGCCGTCGGCGACGTCGTGGGCGCCTCGCTGGACCACGCCATGTGGTTCCACCGGCCCTTCCGGGCGGACGAGTGGCTGCTGTACGACCAGGAGTCCCCCTCGGCGGCCGCCGGGCGCGGGCTCGGGCAGGCCCGCATCTGGACGCGGGACGGCCGGCTCGCCGTCACCGTCATCCAGGAAGGTGTCGTGCGCGTACCGCGGGCGCGGGCGTAAGCGGCGCGGGCGTAAGCGGCACGCGAGGCAGGCTGCGCACGGTCGGCTCGCGCGGGCAGACATTCGGACATACCGTCACTTCATGCCCAGCAGCGAGCCGTCGCCGACCGGACCCGTACACGGGCCGGTGACGGACGAGAGCCTCGGTACGGTCCTCGTCGCCGTGGTCACCAACCTGGGGATCGCGGCCGCCAAGGCGGTCGGCGGGGTCGTCAGCGGATCGAGCGCGATGCTGTCCGAGGCCGCGCACTCGGTGGCCGACACCGTGACCGAGGTGATGCTGCTGGCCTCGCTGAAGCGCAGCGTGAAGCCCGCGGACGAGGCGCATCCGCTGGGGTACGGGCCCGAACGGTACATCTGGGCGCTGCTGGCGTCGATCGCGACCTTCGTCGGTGGTGCGGTGTTCGCCGTGTACGACGGCATCCACACGCTGGTGCACGGGGAGGAACCGGGCGACCCGACGCTCTCCTACGCGGTCCTCGGCCTCGCCTTCCTGCTGGAGGGCTACTCGCTGGTGGTGGCGTGGCGGCAGGTCAAGGGCGAGGCGGCGCGGATGGCGGCGCCGGTCGGCCTGTACGTGAAGCACACCCCGGACACGGCGGTGAAGGCGGTGCTGCTGGAGAACGCGGCCGCGCTGATCGGCCTGGCACTGGCGGCGGGCGGCCTGCTGGGGGCGCAGCTGACGGGGTCGGGGGCGTACGACGGGGTGGCCTCGCTGCTGATCGGGCTGCTGCTGGTGTGGGTGGCGTGGGAGCTGGGGCGCTCGAACGCCCGCTACCTGATCGGGCGTCCGCTCCCCGCGGCGATGCGGGCGGAGGTCCGGGAGGAACTGCTGTCGGTCCTGCACATCGAGGGGGTGCTGGAGCTGACGACCCTGGTCCAGGGCCCGGCGGAGGTGCTCGTCGCAGCGAAGATCGACTTCCATGACCTGGCGTCGGCGCGGCAGGTGGAGGCGGCGTGCGAGGACGCGGAGGCGCAGCTGCGCGAACGCTTCCCGGCGATCCGCCGCGTGTACCTGGACCCGACGCCGACACCGGAGCCTACGCCGACGCCTCCGCCGGACTAGGGGGTGTCTGACGGGTGTCCGCGGCGTCGCGACGCCCGTCAGACACCCCCTAGTCCCACCAGAAGGACCAGTGGGCGGAGCCGGTCAGGGCCTCGTCCGCATAGGCGCGGATGCTGCCGGAGCCCTGCCAGACGTTGTCGGGGCAGAAGGCGAAGTGCTCGGCGGCGACCGCGAGCGCCTCGGCCCGCGTCCTGGGCGGGGCGGCCACCGAGACGTGGAGCTCGTCGAAGCCCAGCGCGAGGACGCGGGCGCCGAAACGGTCCTCCCAGGACCGCAGTACGGCGCAGATGCGGGCGGTGTCGTTCTCGTGGTTGACCGGTCCGCCCCAGCCGATCGCCGCGGGTACGTCGGCCCCGCGCCCGGCGGGGACCAGCGCCAGCCGCGGGCTCGGCAGGCAGCCGCCGCCGCGGACCAGGTCGCGGGCGAGCACGCCGGCCGCGGCCTGCGGGTCCTGCCCCGCGATCAGCGGCGCCGCCGGCCCGGGCCAGTCCCGGCCGAAGGGGTCGATGAGCTCGGCACCCTCCGCGCCCTCCTCGGGATCGGGCACCACGCCGCTCCAGTACTCCCGCAGGACCTGCCCGGCATCGTGGTCGCCTGGGTCGGACATCCGCTCCGGACGGAACTCCCGCCGGAGCCACCACTCCTCCAGCCCGCGCCGGTCCTGGAGCAGGACCGGGTACAGGCCGAGGGCGGCCAGGGCCCCGCCGCGGTGACGGGCCAGGGCGTCGCCGCCCACGGCTGCGTCGGACACCCACAGCAGCGGGGCCGCACGGCGCAAGCGCCCGCCGGGCCGGGTGATCAGGCCGCCCGGAGGCAGCCCGACGTCCGGGCCCCGCCCCCGGGAGTCCGCGGCGAGGACGCTCAGGGGGCTCCGCTCGGCTCTCATGCGGGCGACCGTAGCCGCCGCCACCGACAACGCGCGGACGGGCGGCGTCGCTGCGGCCTTCCGCGCCGCCCGGCCCCCGGCGGACGGAATCCGCCGCAGCGGCCCGAAGCCCGCGGAGCGGTGCGAGGGCCGCGTCAGGAAGAGAGGAGCCCCGCGGCAGCCAGCAGGTACGCCACCATCGGGTCGTAGAAGCGCGGGTCCCGGACGTGGTCGTCCAGGGGGATCGCCACCTGGAGGGTTCCCTCGGCCTCACCGAGGAACAGCGCCGGGTCGTTGCAGTCGGCGTAGCCCACCGCGTCCAGGCCCCGCTGGGCCGCGCAGCCCGCCCAGCCGTGGTCGGCCACGACCAGGTCCGGCTGCGGCCGGCCCTCCGCCGCGAGCCCGTCGAGGATCGCGGCCATCGGCGCCGGCGAGTGCGTGTGCCACAGGGTCGCGCCCCGCTCCAGCACCGCCACGTCGGCGAACTGCCACACCGAGCCCTCGTCGGCGATCAGGCCCTGCGGGATCCGTACGATCTCGCAGCCCGCCGCACGCAGCGCGTCAGCCGTCGCCCGGTGGACGTCCAGCAGGCCACCCGGGTGCCCGGTGGCCAGCAGCACGCTCTGCCGGTCCAGCGCGGCCTTGCGCAGCCGCGCCGCCAGCCGGTCCAGGCCGGCCACGGTCAGCTCCGGGTCGATGGTGTCCTGGCCGAAGCGGTGCGCCGGGTCGTCCACGACTCCGCAGCGCTCCGCCATCACCGCGAGCACGTCCTGCTCGTCGGTCCAGCGGTCCCCGAGCTCCAGTCCGAGCCAGTAGTGCCGGTCGCCGTTGGCTAGCTTCCTGTAGTGGGAGAGGTTGTTCTCGCGGGGGGTCGCGACCTGCCCCGCGATCCGGGTCCGGACCAGGTGGTCGATGAGTTCGGCGCGGCTCGGCGGCTGGGCGGCTTGGGCGGGCGTCTCTATCGGCTTCGGCATGGGGTCCATTCTGCCGTCGCCGGGCCGGAGCCGTCTGTTCCATTCCGACCGCCGGACGCGGGGGTTCACCCCGACAGGGCCCCGAACGCCCCGTGCGCGAGCCGCCGCAGCAGTGCTTCGGTCGCCTCCCGCCCCAGGGCGGCCAGGTGCGGGGTGGAGTTGAGCAGTCCGAAGACGGCGTGCACGCAGACCCGTACCTCCGCCTCGCCGACCGCCGGGTGCAGGGCCCGTGCGACGTCGACCCACAGCTCCACGTACTGGCGCTGCAGCTGCCGTACGAGCTTGCGGTCGGCCTCCCGCAGCCGGTCCAGCTCCCGGTCGTGCAGGGTGATCAGCGCCCGGTCGTCGAGGGCGAAGTCGATGTGGCCGTCGATCAGCGAGGCCAGTACCGCGGTCGGGTCGCCCGCCGCCTCGGCCACCCGGTGGCGGCCGCCGGTGAGCAGCCGCTCGCTGATGCCGACCAGCAGCTCGGCGAGCATCGCGTCCTTGCCCGCGAAGTGCCGGTAGAGCCCGGGGCCGCTGATGCCGACCGCGGCGCCTATCTCGTCCACACCGACGCCATGGAAGCCGCGCTCGGCGAAGAGACGAGCGGCCTCGTTGAGGATCTGCTCGCGACGGGTGGGGGCGGCCGCTCTGGTGCTCATGGGAATCCATTCTAGACAGGGCCGTTAGCGCTCGTTAACCTAAGTCCCACATGCGTTAACGCTCATTAACAGCGTGCACCGAGCAAGGGAGCTCGACCGATGCAGCAGGCACCAGTGCTGACGAGCGCCGCGGACCCGGCGTCCGAGGCCTGGCGGGCCAATGAGGCCGCCCACCGCGAGCTCGCCGACGGGCTGCGCGCCCGGCTCGACGCGGCCCGCCTCGGTGGTGGGGAGAAGGCCCGCGCCCGCCACACCGCCCGCGGGAAGCTGCTCCCCCGCGACCGCGTGGACACCCTCCTGGACCCCGGGTCCCCCTTCCTGGAGCTGGCCCCGCTGGCCGCCGAGGGCATGTACGGGGGTGCGGCCCCGGCCGCCGGGGTCATCGCGGGCATCGGGCGGGTCAGCGGCCGCGAGTGCGTGATCGTCGCGAACGACGCCACCGTCAAGGGCGGCACCTACTACCCGATGACGGTCAAGAAGCACCTGCGCGCCCAGGAGGTGGCCCTGGAGAACCGTCTCCCCTGCCTCTACCTCGTCGACTCCGGCGGCGCCTTCCTCCCCATGCAGGACGAGGTCTTCCCCGACCGGGAGCACTTCGGCCGCATCTTCTACAACCAGGCCCGCCTGTCGGGGGCCGGCATCCCGCAGATCGCCGCCGTCCTCGGATCCTGCACCGCCGGCGGCGCGTACGTCCCGGCGATGAGCGACGAGGCCGTGATCGTCCGCGGCCAGGGCACGATCTTCCTCGGCGGCCCGCCGCTGGTGAAGGCGGCCACCGGCGAGGTCGTCACGGCCGAGGAGCTCGGCGGCGGCGAGGTGCACTCCCGGGTCTCCGGCGTGACCGACCACCTCGCGGAGGACGACGCGCACGCGCTGCGGATCGTACGGAACATCGTGGCGACCCTGCCCGAGCGCGGGGCCCTGCCCTGGTCGGTCGAGGCGCCCGAGGAGCCCAAGGTGGACCCGTACGGGCTCTACGGCGCGGTTCCGGTCGACTCCCGCACCCCGTACGACGCCCGCGAGATCATCGCCCGGATCGTGGACGGCTCGCGGTTCCAGGAGTTCAAGGCGGAGTTCGGGCAGACGCTGGTCACCGGCTTCGCCCGGATCCAGGGACACCCGGTCGGGATCATCGCCAACAACGGCATCCTGTTCTCCGAATCGGCCCAGAAGGGCGCGCACTTCATCGAGCTGTGCGACCAGCGCGGGATCCCGCTCCTCTTCCTCCAGAACATCTCCGGCTTCATGGTCGGCCGGGACTACGAAGCGGGCGGCATCGCCAAGCACGGCGCCAAGATGGTGACGGCGGTGGCCTGCACGCGGGTCCCGAAGCTCACGGTGGTGGTCGGCGGCTCGTACGGCGCGGGCAACTACTCGATGTGCGGCCGGGCGTACTCCCCGCGGTTCATGTGGATGTGGCCCAACGCCAAGATCTCGGTGATGGGCGGCGAGCAGGCCGCGTCCGTGCTGGCCACGGTCAAGCGGGACCAGATCGAGGGCGCCGGCCAGGAGTGGCCCGCCGAGGACGAGGAGGCCTTCAAGGCCCCGGTCCGGGCGCAGTACGACGCGCAGGGCAACGCCTACTACGCCACCGCCCGGCTGTGGGACGACGGGGTCATCGACCCGATGGAGACCCGGCAGGTGCTGGGGCTGGCCCTGACCGCGTGCGCGAACGCCCCCCTGGGCGACTCCGCTTTCGGCATCTTCCGTATGTGACGTGAGGACCTCTTCGATGTTCAGCACTGTTCTGGTCGCGAACCGGGGCGAGATCGCGGTCCGGGTCATCCGCACCCTGCGGGAGCTCGGCATCCGTTCCGTGGCCGTCTTCAGCGACGCCGACGCGGACGCCCGGCACGTACGGGAGGCCGATACGGCCGTCCGGATCGGCCCGGCGGCGGCCGCCGAGAGCTACCTGTCGGTGGAGCGGCTGCTCGATGCCGCCCGGCGGACCGGCGCCGAGGCGGTCCACCCGGGCTACGGGTTCCTCGCGGAGAACGCGGCCTTCGCACAGGCCTGCGCGGACGCCGGGCTGGCCTTCATCGGGCCGCCGGCGAGCGCCATCTCCCTGATGGGCGACAAGATCCGCGCGAAGGAGACGGTCAGGGCGGCGGGCGTGCCCGTGGTCCCCGGCTCCTCCGGCAGCGGGCTGACCGACGCCGAACTCGTCGCGGCGGCCGAGGAGATCGGCATGCCGGTGCTGCTCAAGCCCTCGGCGGGCGGTGGCGGCAAGGGCATGCGGCTGGTGCGCGACGCGGCGGCGCTGGCCGAGGAGATCGCGGCGGCCCGGCGCGAGGCGAAGTCCTCCTTCGGCGACGACACCCTGCTCGTCGAACGGTGGGTGGACCGCCCCCGGCACATCGAGATCCAGGTCCTGGCGGACTCCCACGGGAACGTCGTCCACCTCGGCGAGCGCGAGTGCTCGCTCCAGCGGCGTCACCAGAAGGTGATCGAGGAGGCGCCGTCGGTCCTGCTGACGCCGGAGCTCCGGGCGTCGATGGGCGCGGCGGCCGTGGAGGCGGCGCGCTCCTGCGGGTACGTGGGCGCGGGCACCGTGGAGTTCATCGTCCCGGGCGGCGACCCCTCCTCGTACTACTTCATGGAGATGAACACCCGCCTCCAGGTGGAGCACCCGGTGACGGAGCTCATCACGGGCCTGGACCTGGTGGAGCTCCAGCTGCGGGTCGCCTCCGGCGAGGCTCTGCCCGTCGCCCAGGAAGGGATCCGGCTGACCGGGCACGCGATCGAGGCCCGCGTCTGCGCGGAGGACCCGGCGCGCGGCTTCCTGCCCTCCGGCGGTACGGTCCTGGCCCTGTCCGAGCCGGACGGCGGGGCGGTGCGCACCGACTCCGGCCTGACGGCGGGCGTGGCGGTGGGCTCGACGTACGACCCGATGCTGTCGAAGGTCATCGCGTACGGTCCCGACCGCGCGGCCGCCCTGCGGGTGCTGCGGGGCGCCCTCGCCGACACGGTGATCCTGGGCGTGCAGACCAACGCCGGTTTCCTGCGGAGGCTGCTGGCCCACCCGGACGTGGTCTCCGGCGACCTGGACACCGGTCTGGTGGAGCGCGACCTGCCGGCCCTCCTCCCGGAGGGGATCCCGGACGAGGTGTACGCCGCGGCAGCGCTGCTGGCGCAGCCGGTGCGACCGGAACGCGGCGGATGGGCCGACCCCTTCGACGCCGCCGACGGATGGCGCCTGGGAGGGACTCCGGCCTGGACGGTCCACCACTTCCGCCTCCCGGGAACGGACCCGGTGGCGGTCCGCACCCGTCCGGCGGGCGCGGACTTCGAGCTGCTCGTCCCCGACCCCGACGGGGCGCCTCCGGCGGCACCGGCGCGCGGCCGGATCGTGGCCCGCGCCGCCGGCGCCGTCACCGTCGAACTCGACGGGGTCACGCACCGGTTCAGCCACGCCGCCTCCCCGGAGGGGATCTGGCTCGGCCGTGACGGCGACTCCTGGCACGTCCAGGCGCACGACCCGGTGGCGGCTTCCCTGAGCGGCGCCGCGCGGGGCGGGGCCGACACCCTCGCCGCCCCCATGCCCGGCACCGTAACCGTCGTCAAGGTGGCCGTCGGCGAGAAGGTGGCGGCCGGTCAGAGCCTGCTCGTCGTCGAGGCCATGAAGATGGAGCACGTCATCTCCGCCCCGCACGCGGGCACGGTCACCGAGCTCGACGTGACCCCCGGCACCACCGTCGCGATGGACCAGGTCCTGGCCGTCGTCACCCCGGAGGAGGAGGGCGAATGACCGGCCTGCCCATGACCGTTCCCGCCGCCGGGCTCCCGGCCCGCGTGAGGATCCACGAGGTCGGCGCCCGCGACGGCCTCCAGAACGAGAAGACGGCCGTCCCCACGGAGGTGAAGGCGGAGTTCGTCCACCGCCTCGCCGCGGCCGGCCTCACCACCATCGAGGCCACCAGCTTCGTGCACCCCAAGTGGGTGCCCCAGCTCGCGGACGCCGAGCAGCTCTTCCCGCTGCTCGCCGACGTGGACGCCGCGCTGCCCGTGCTGGTCCCGAACGAGCGCGGGCTCGACCGCGCGCTCGCCCTCGGGGCCACCCGCATCGCGGTGTTCGGCTCGGCCACCGAGACGTTCGCCGCCCGCAACCTCAACCGCACGGTCGCCGAGTCCCTCGCCATGTTCGAGCCCGTCGTGGCCCGCGCCCGGCAGGAGAAGGCGCATGTGCGCGGCTACCTGTCCATGTGCTTCGGCGACCCCTGGGAGGGCCCCGTCCCGGTCCACCAGGTCGTCTCCGTGGCCAAGGCCCTCCTCGACCTCGGCTGCGACGAGCTGAGCCTCGGCGACACCATCGGCGTCGCCACCCCGGGCCACGTCCAGGCCCTGCTCGCCGCGCTGAACGAGACCGGGGTCGCGACCGACCGTATCGGCGTGCACTTCCACGACACCTACGGCCAGGCCCTGTCCAACACCCTCGCCGCCCTCCAGCACGGCGTGAGCACCGTCGACGCCTCCGCAGGCGGCCTCGGCGGATGCCCGTACGCGAAGAGCGCCACCGGCAACCTCGCCACCGAGGACCTGGTGTGGATGCTCGACGGTCTCGGCATCGAGACCGGGGTCGATCTGGCCGCCCTCACCGCCACGAGCGTGTGGATGGCCGAACAGCTGGGCCGGCCCAGCCCCTCCCGTACCGTCCGCGCCCTCTCCCACAAGGAGTAGTCACACCATGTCCCTCGACCACCGGCTCACCCCCGAGCACGAGGAACTCCGCCGTACCGTCGAGGCGTTCGCGCACGACGTCGTGGCGCCGAAGATCGGCGACCTGTACGAGCGCCACGAGTTCCCGTACGAGATCGTCGCCGAGATGGGCCGCATGGGCCTGTTCGGCCTGCCCTTCCCCGAGGAGTACGGCGGCATGGGCGGCGACTACCTCGCCCTCGGCATCGCCCTGGAGGAGCTGGCCCGCGTCGACTCCTCGGTCGCCATCACCCTGGAGGCCGGGGTCTCCCTCGGCGCCATGCCCCTCTACCTCTTCGGCACCGAGGAGCAGAAGCAGCAGTGGCTGCCGAGGATGTGCTCCGGGGAGATCCTGGGCGCCTTCGGCCTGACCGAGCCCGGCGCGGGCTCGGACGCGGGCGGCACCCGCACCACCGCCGTCCGCGACGGCGACGAGTGGGTGATCAACGGCTCGAAGTGCTTCATCACCAACTCCGGTACGGACATCACCGGTCTGGTCACCGTCACCGCCGTGACGGGCCGCAAGGCGGACGGCCGTCCGGAG
This sequence comes from Streptomyces sp. NPDC037242, assembly GCF_055604165.1. NCBI lineage: Bacteria > Bacillati > Actinomycetota > Actinomycetes > Kitasatosporales > Streptomycetaceae > Streptomyces > Streptomyces sp. NPDC037242. The sequence continues at coordinate 112,020 of NZ_JBVJUY010000018.1, read as the reverse complement.
ATCTCCTCGATCATCGTCCCCTCCGGCACCCCGGGCTTCACGGTGGCCGCCCCGTACTCCAAGGTCGGCTGGAACGCCTCGGACACCCGTGAGCTGTCCTTCTCCGACGTACGGGTCCCGCTGGCCAACCTGGTGGGCGAGGAGGGCCGCGGCTACGCCCAGTTCCTGCGGATCCTCGACGAGGGCCGTATCGCCATCTCCGCGCTCGCCACGGGCCTGGCGCAGGGCTGTGTGGACGAGTCGGTGAAGTACGCCAAGGAGCGGCACGCCTTCGGCAGGGCGATCGGCGACAACCAGGCCGTCCAGTTCAAGCTGGCGGACATGGAGATGCGCGCGCACATGGCCCGGATCGGCTGGCGCGACGCGGCCTCCCGGCTGGTGGCGGGCGAGCCGTTCAAGAAGGAGGCGGCCATCGCCAAGCTGTACTCCTCGACGGTGGCCGTCGACAACGCCCGTGAGGCCACGCAGATCCACGGCGGCTACGGGTTCATGAACGAGTACCCGGTGGCCCGAATGTGGCGGGACTCCAAGATCCTGGAGATCGGCGAGGGCACGAGCGAGGTCCAGCGCATGCTCATCGCCCGCGAGCTGGGGTTCGCGGGCTAGTCGGGCGGGTTCTGCCGTACGAAGAAGGGGGCCCGAAAAACTTAGGGCCCCCTTACCATTTTCGGCCAAGGTTAGGCTAACCTTCGTTCCGAACGGCCCAGTGGCGGCCCGGTACGTACGAAAGCGGACATCGACATGCCCAAGTCCCGATCCACCCACCTCTCCCGCCGCGGTCTCATCGCGGCCGGCGGCGCCCTCGGCCTCGTCGCGGCGCTCACCGCGTGCGGCGGCTCCGACGCGGCGAAGGGTGACGGCGGGAAAGACAAGGGCGCCGCCGCTTCGGGCCCGTGGTCCTTCAAGGACGACCTCGGCAAGGACGTCACCGCCAAGTCCACGCCGAAGAACATCGTCGCCTTCACCGGCACGGCCGCCGCGCTCCACGACTACGGCATCCACGTCAAGGGCGTGTTCGGCCCGACCAAGACCGCCGACGGCAAGCCCGACGTGCAGGCCGGCTCGATGGACATCTCCAAGGTCGAGATCCTGGGCAACGTCTGGGGCGAGTTCAACGTCGAGAAGTTCGCGGCCCTCCAGCCCGACCTCCTCGTCACCAACACCTGGGACGGCACCCTCTGGTACGTCCCGGAGGAGTCCAAGGACAAGATCGCGGGCCTCGCCCCGGCCGCCGCCATCTCCGTGGGCGGCGACGCCACCCTCGACAAGGCGCTGGCCCGCACCGCGGACCTCGCCAAGTCGCTCGGCGCCGACATGAACGCCAAGACCACCGTGGACGCCAAGGCCCGCTTCGAGGCCGCCGCCGCGAAGGTCCGCGAGGCCACCAAGGCCAACCCGGGCATCAAGGTGCTCGTCGGTTCCGGCTCCCCGGACCTGTTCTACGCCTCCACCCCGAAGACCTCGGCCGACCTGAAGTACTTCGAGAGCCTGGGCGTCGAGTTCGCGATCCCGGAGAAGCTCGACGAGGGCGGCTTCTTCGAGAGCCTCAGCTGGGAGAACGCCGGCAAGTACAAGGCCGACGTCATCCTGCTCGACAACCGCACCGGCACCCTTCAGCCGAACGACCTGAAGGCCAAGCCGACCTGGGCCGAGCTGCCCGCGGTCAAGGCCAACCAGGTCATCCCGCGCGTGACCGAGCCGATCTACTCGTACGAGAAGTGCGCGCAGATCCTGGAGGACCTCGCCAAGTCCATCCAGAGCGCCAAGAAGGTCAGCTGACCCTCGGCTCCGGCTCGGGGCCCGCGCGGCCCCGAGCCCCGCACCGACTCCCAGGGGGGACTCACCGCATGACCGCCACCGCATCCGACGCCCCGGCGATCGCGCACTTCCGCTTCTTCGAGATGGAAGTGCTCCGTACGCGCCGCCTGGGGCACTCGTTCCTGCGGATCACGTTCGGCGGGGAGTCCCTCGCGGACTTCCGCTCGGGCGGCTACGACCAGAGCCTCTCGCTCTTCCTGCCGCCCGCGCACCGGGAACACACCGTGCTCCCGTCCACCGACGAGGACACCTGGTTCGGCGCGTGGCGCGCGATGGCCGACGAGGAGCGTCCGGTGATGCGCTCCTACACGGTGCGCGAGCAGCGCCGCACACCCGAGGGCGTGGACGAGGTCGACATCGACTTCGTCCTGCACGGGGACTCTTCACCCGCCTCCTTCTGGGCCGGGCGGGCCGTCACCGGCCGGCGGATCATGGCGATCGGCCCCGCCGTCGCCGAGAACAAGTCCGTACGCTTCCAGCCGCCGGCCGACGCCGACGCGCTCTACCTGTACGCGGACGAGACCGCGCTCCCCGCAGCCGCGGCGATCCTGGAGCGGCTCCCCGCCGGCACCCGGGTCCGGGGCTGGTTCGAGGTCCCGCACGAGGACGACCGGCTCGCGCTGTCGACGCTCGCGGACGCGGACATCACCTGGGTCGTACGGGAGGCCGGCCCCGGCCGGGAGCGCACCGAGCGACTGCTCGACGTGGTCCGGGCGGCCGAACCGCCCGCGGCCGAAGCCCCGTACGTCTGGCTGGCCGGCGAGGCGGGCACGATCCGGGCGGTGCGCCGGCACTTCGTGCAGGAACGTTCCATCGACCGCCGCTCCGTACGCTTCACCGGCTACTGGCGGCTCGGCGCGAGCGAGGAGGAGCTCCTCGCCGAGGCGTACGCCGGCAAGGCTCCGAGTGAGGACCCCGGCTCCGCGCTGTAGTCCCCCGCCGCAGTCCCGCGCTGTAGCTCCAAGCTGCCTTCACCACAGGACCGCTCAAGAGATGGGCCCCGGCTTTCGGCCGGGGCCCATCTCCATTTGGCGTGAAGGTTAGGTTAGGCTAACCTAAGCCTCGCACCCCCACCCCCACCCACCCCACCTCTCCCTGCCCGGAGGACAGTTGATGCGCCAGCATCTGCTCAACGAGACGACCGCGGACCTCTACCGGCGTTCGGTCACCGAGGGCGTCGAGCGTGTTGCCGCGAAACTCGCCGCCACGCAGCGGCCGCACACCGGCATATCCGTCGACGAACTCGCCCCTGTCATCTCCGGGATCGACCTGGACCGGCCGCTCGAAGACCCCGCTGCCGTCCTCGACGAGCTGGAAGAGGTGTACCTGCGCGACGCGGTGTACTTCCACCACCCGCGCTACCTCGGCCACCTCAACTGCCCGGTCGTCATCCCCGCGGTGCTCGGCGAGGCCGTCCTCTCGGCCGTCAACTCCTCCCTCGACACCTGGGACCAGTCGATCGGCGGCACGCTCATCGAGCGCCGCCTCATCGACTGGACCGCCCAGCGCATCGGCCTCGGCCCCGCCGCGGACGGCATCTTCACCTCCGGCGGCAGCCAGTCCAACTTCCACGCGCTCCTCCTCGCCCGTGACGAGGCCTGCCGCATCGTGATGAAGAAGGAGCTGGACGCGGGCCGCGAGCTCACCAAGGCCGAGCTCCTCCCGAAGCTGCGCATCTTCACCTCCGAGGCCAGCCACTTCAGCGTGAAGAAGTCGGCCGCCATGCTCGGACTCGGCTACGAGGCCGTCATCGCGGTCCCGGTCGACCGCAACCGCCGCATGGACACCGCCGTGCTCGCCCTGGAACTGGAGGAGTGCGCCACCGAGGGCCTCTTCCCGATGGCCGTCGTCGCCACCGCCGGCACCACCGACTTCGGGTCCATCGACCCGCTCCCCGAGATCGCCCGCCTGGCCGACGAGCACTCCGCCTGGATGCACGTGGACGCCGCGTACGGCTGCGGACTGCTGGTCTCCCCCACCCGCCGGCACCTCCTCGACGGCATCGAGCGCGCCGACTCGGTCACGGTCGACTACCACAAGTCCTTCTTCCAGCCCGTCAGCTCCAGCGCGATGCTGGTCCGGGACCGCGACACCCTCAAGCACGCCACGTACCACGCGGACTACCTCAACCCGCGCCGGATGGCCGAGGAGCGGATCCCCAACCAGGTGGACAAGTCCATCCAGACCACGCGCCGCTTCGACGCGCTCAAGCTCTGGATGACCCTGCGCGTCATGGGCGCCGACGGCATCGGCTCGCTCTTCGACGAGGTCATCGACCTGGCCGCCGCCGGCTGGGACCTCATCGACGCCGACCCGCGCTACGAGGTCGTCGTCAAGCCCCAGATCTCCACGCTGGTGTTCCGCTACGTGCCCGAGGGCGAGGTCCGCGCAGACCTGGTCGACGAGGCCAACCTGCACGCCCGCAAGGCGCTGTTCGCCTCGGGCGAGGCGGTCGTCGCCGGCACCAAGGTGGACGAGAAGCAGTACCTGAAGTTCACCCTCCTCAACCCGCAGACCACGACGGCCGACATCACGGCCGTCCTCGACCTTCTCGCCGCACACGCCGAGCAGTTCCTGGGAGAATCCCTTGCCGTCCACCACTGAGCCCCACGACTTCATCGGCATCGGCCTCGGCCCGTTCAACCTGGGACTCGCCTGCCTGACCGCGCCGATCGACGAGCTCGACGGGCTGTTCATCGAGTCGAAGCCGCACTTCGAGTGGCACGCCGGGATGTTCCTGGACGGCGCGCACCTGCAGACGCCGTTCATGTCGGACCTGGTCACCCTCGCCGACCCGACCTCGCCCTTCTCCTTCCTGAACTACCTGAAGGACAAGGACCGGCTGTACTCCTTCTACATCCGGGAGAACTTCTACCCGCTGCGGGCCGAGTACAACGACTACTGCCGCTGGGCCGCCGACCGCCTCGACAACGTCCTGTACTCCACCTCCGTCACCGAGGTCACCTATGACGAGCGGGCGGGCCTGTACGAGGTCCACACGGACCAGGGTCAGACCCACCGGGCGCGCCGCCTGGTCCTGGGCACCGGCACCCCGCCCTTCGTCCCCGAGGCGTGCGCGAACGTGGGCGGCGACCTCACCCACAACTCCGCCTACATGCAGAACAAGGCGGAGCTCCAGCGCAAGAAGTCGATCACGCTGGTCGGCTCCGGCCAGAGCGCGGCGGAGATCTACTACGACCTCCTGTCGGAGATCGACGTCCACGGCTACCAGCTCAACTGGGTCACCCGCTCCCCGCGGTTCTTCCCGCTGGAGTACACCAAGCTGACGCTGGAGATGACCTCCCCGGAATACGTGGACTACTTCCACGCCCTCCCCGAGGACACCCGCTACCGCCTGGAGACCCAGCAGAAGAACCTCTTCAAGGGCATCGACGGCGAGCTGATCAACGCGATCTTCGACCTGCTCTACCAGAAGAAGATCAGCAGCCCGGGCCCCGTCCCGACCACCCTGCTGACCAACACCTCGCTGAACTCCGCGGCGTACGACACCACCACGGGTGCCTACACCCTGGGGCTGCGCCAGGAGGAGCAGGAGCGCGACTTCTCGCTGACCACCGAGGGCCTGGTCCTGGCCACCGGCTACAAGTACAGCGTCCCCGGGTTCCTGGACCCGGTGCGCGACCGGCTGAACTTCGACAGCCACGGGCGCCCCGACGCCGCCCGCAACTACAGCATCGACACCACCGGCCGCGGCGTGTTCCTCCAGAACGGCACGGTCCACAACCACTCCATCACCTCGCCCGACCTGGGCATGGCCGCGTACCGCAACGCGTACATCATCGGAGAGCTCCTCGGCCGCGAGTACTACAAGGTCGAGAAGTCCATCGCGTTCCAGCAGTTCGCGGCCCCGGAAGGCACCCTCGCATGAGCACCACCGAAACCCTCTTCACCCACACCGACGCGGCCCTCGGCGAATTCGCCGTACGCCCGCTGGACCCCTTCGCCGACGCGGAGATGCTCCACGGCTGGGTCACGCACCCCAAGGCCGCGTTCTGGATGATGCAGGACGCCTCGCTGCCCGACGTCGAGCGCGAGTACATGAAGATCTGCGCCGCCGAGCACCACGACGCCTTCATCGGCCTGCGCGACGGCCTGCCGGTCTTCCTGATGGAGCGCTACGACCCGAGCGAGCTCGAACTGGTCGGCCTCTACGATGCCCGGCCCGGCGACGTCGGCATGCACTTCCTCGTCGCGCCGAGCGACCAGCCCGTCAGCGGCTTCACCCGCGCGGTGATCACCACGGTGATGGCGGCGCTGTTCGCCGACCCCGCCACCGAGCGCGTCGTCGTCGAGCCGGACGTCCGCAACACCGCCGTGCACGCCCTGAACGAGGCCGTCGGCTTCGTCCCCGACGGCCCGGTCCAGAAGCCCGAGAAGGTCGCCCTGCTCAGCTTCTGCACGCGTGCCCAGTTCGAGGCCGCCACCGGCATCGCGACGGGGGTCTCGATATGAGCCTCGCCGACGCCGTCTCCCACCTCTCCCCCGAGCTGTGGGCCCGCGCGAACCGCGCGCTGGTCCGCAAGGCCCTGTCGGAGTTCTCCCACGAGCGCCTGCTCACCCCGAAGCCGCTCGGCGAGGACCGCTACTCGGTCGCCAGCGACGACGGCACGGTGGAGTACCGCTTCACGGCCGTGCTGCACGCCCTGGACCACTGGTCGGTGGACGAGTCGTCCGTCACCCGCCACCGGGATGGCGCCGAGCTGCCGCTGGACGCCCTCGACTTCCACATCGAGCTGCGCGAGGCCCTGGGCCTGAGCGCGGAGGTCCTGCCGGTCTACCTGGAGGAGATCTCCTCCACCCTGGCCGGCACGGGCTACAAGTACACGAAGCCGCAGATCCCCTCTTCGGTCCTGGCGAAGTCCTCCTTCCAGGACATCGAGACCGGCATGACCGAGGGCCACCCCTGCTTCGTGGCGAACAACGGCCGCCTCGGCTTCGGCGTGCACGAGTACCTCTCGTACGCCCCGGAGACGGCGAGCCCGGTCCACCTGGTGTGGGTGGCGGCCCGCAAGGACGTCTCCACCTTCACGGCGGGCGCGGGCCTGGACCACGACTCCTTCATCCGCGGGGAGCTCGGCGAGGCCGCCCTCACGGGCTTCTCCGCGAAGATGGCCTCCCTCGGCCTCGACCTGGCGGACTACCACCTGCTGCCGGTCCACCCATGGCAGTGGTGGAACAAGACCGCGGTCACCTTCGCCGCCGAGATCGCCAACCGCCGCCTCGTCCTGCTGGGCGAGGGCGAGGACGCGTACCTCGCACAGCAGTCGATCCGTACGTTCTTCAACACGACCACGCCGACGAAGCACTACGTGAAGACGGCCATCTCCGTCCTCAACATGGGCTTCATGCGGGGCCTGTCGGCCGCCTACATGGAGGCCACGCCCGCCATCAACGACTGGCTCCACCAGCTGATCGAGGGCGACGAGGTCCTGCGGTCGGTGGACTTCTCGATCATCCGCGAGCGCGCGGCGATCGGCTATCACCACCGCCAGTACGAGCGCGCCACGGACCGCTACTCCCCCTACCGCAAGATGCTCGCCGCCCTGTGGCGCGAGTCCCCGGTGGAGTCGCTGAGCGGGGACGAGCGCCTCGCGACGATGGCCTCGCTCCTCCACGTGGACTCGGAGGGCAACTCCTTCGTCGGCGCGCTGATCGCGGAGTCCGGCCTGACCCCGGCCGAGTGGCTGAAGCCGTACCTGAGGGCGTACCTGCTGCCCCTCCTGCACTGCTTCTACCAGTACGACCTCGCGTACATGCCGCACGGCGAGAACACGATCCTCGTCATCGAGAACGGCGTGGTGAAGCGGGCGATCTTCAAGGACATCGCCGAGGAGATCGTCGTCATGGACCCGGACGCGGTCCTGCCGCCCGCGGTCGAGCGGGTCCGGGCGGACATCCCGGAGGACATGAAGCTGCTGTCCGTCTTCACGGACGTCTTCGACTGCTTCTTCCGCTTCCTCGGCTCGATCCTGGTGACCGAGGGCATCTGCGAGGAGTCGACCTTCTGGCAGGCGGTGGCGGACTGCGCCCACGACTACCAGGACTCGATCCCCGCGCTGGCGGACCGCTTCGCCCGCTACGACCTGTTCGCCGAGGAGTTCCAGCTGTCCTGCCTCAACCGGCTCCAGCTGCGGAACAACAAGCAGATGGTCGACCTCGCCGACCCCGCCGCGGCCCTCCAGCTGATCGGCACCCTCAAGAACCCCGTCGCGCCCTTCGCGCGGCGGTAGCAAGAAGCGCGGGCGGTCCCCGTCCCGGTCCCTCGGGGGCCGCCCGCACCTCTTCGCCCGGTCGCTACCCGCTACCCCCAGGGCACGTCCGGGGCCCGGTGGTAGTTCACGTCCTGCGCGTCCAGCCGCGGCCCCTGCGCCGCCAGCCGCTGGCGGTACGCCTCCCAGCGGTGCGACCCGGCCGGGGACCAGCCCAGTTCCGCCAGGCCCAGGACCCTGGGGAAGGCCATGTACTCCAGGTCCGGACGGGTCCCGATCGTCTCCGTCCACAGCGGTGCCTCGACGCCGAGTACGGCCGCCTCCGCGACACCGGGCAGGTAGGCGCCCGGGTTCCAGTCGTAGGCCCGCCGGACCGGGACGTACCCCGCCCAGGCCAGCCCGGGCTTCGTCGCCGCGTCGTACTTCATGTCCAGGTACAGCCGGTCCGCCGGCGACAGGATCAGCCGGTGTCCCGCCTTCGCCGCCGCGGCCACCGCCGCCTTCTCGGGCGCCGCCGTCCGGTCGTGGCCCCAGTACTGCAGCACCGCGCCCTCGGCCGGCCGCGCCGTGGCCAGCTGGTGCCAGGCGACCACCGTCTTCCCGTGCTTGCCCACCACCTCCTGGGCCCGGTCCATGAAGGCCGCGTAGTCCGCCGCGGGCGTCGAGTGCGCCTCGTCGCCGCCGATGTGGAGGTAGCGGCCGGGGGTGAGCTCCGCGACCTCGCCGAGCACCTCGTCGATGAACTCGTACGTCCGCTCCTTCGCCACGCACAGCGAGCTGAAGCCGACCTTGATCCCGGTGTAGCGCTCGCGCGCCTTGCCGTCGCAGTTCAGGTCCGCGTAGGAGGCCTGCGCCGCGTTCACGTGCCCCGGCATGTCGATCTCGGGCACCACGTCCACGTACCGCTCCCCGGCGTATTCGACCAGGGACCGGTACTCGTCCTTCGTCCAGTACCCGCCGGCCCCGCCGCCGACCTCGCTGGCGCCGCCGTACTCGGCGAGCCGCGGCCAGCCGTCGATCGCGAGGCGCCAGCCCTGGTCGTCGGTCAGGTGCACGTGCAGGGTGTTGACCTTGTACTGGGCGAGCTGGTCGACGTACCGCTTGACCTGCTCCACCGAGAAGAAGTGCCGCGCCACGTCGACCATCACGCCCCGGTAGGCGAAGCGCGGCGCGTCGGTGACGGTCCCGCCGGGCACCGTCCCCCGCCCGGCCACCGGCAGGAGTTGGCGCAGCGTCTGGCCCGCGTGGAAGAGCCCGGCCGGCGTGCGTGCGGTGAGGGTGACCCCGGTCGGGCCGGACTCCAGCCGGTAGCCCTCGTCCCCGACGCCCTCGGCCTCCTCGTCGAGCCGCAGCCGGACCCCGTCCCCCTCCGCCCCGTCGACCACGGGCAGCGGGAGCCCGCTGGGGCCCCTCAGCTGCTCCGCGAGCAGCTCGCCGATCTGCCGGACCTCCTCGTCCTCGCCCGGGCCGGTACGGATCACCGTGCCCGGCCCGAAGGCGTACCCGGGGCCTTCGGCGCGGGCGGAGACCGGCGCCGGCAGGAGCCGTTCGTACGGGGCGAGGACGGCGGGCCGTTCGCCGCCGGGTTTCGCGTCGTCGCCGCGGGCGGCGGTGCAGGCCGTGGCGAAGGCGGGGACGGTACTGAGGACGAGGAGGGCGCCGAGCGTGCGTCGCAGGACTCTCATGCGCCCAGGTATAGGGCAACGCGCGGCCAACTCACCCGTCCGGGCCGATGCGAGAATCGCGGGATGGCGGAAATCATCCAGAAGGACGGCACGTGGACCTTCGACGGGGACACGGTGCGCATCGTGCCGGGCCGCGACAAGGGGGTGGGGCTGCTGCGCCAGACCCTGGGCGAAGTGGCCGTCCCCCTGCGGGCGCTGGCGGGTATCAGCTACGAACCGGGGCGCAAGGCGGGCCGGTTGCGGCTGCGGCTGCGTGACGGGGCCGACCCCCTCCTCCAGGTCACGGCGGGGCGGCTGCCCGAGGCCTCCGATCCGTACCGGCTGGCGGTGGACTCGGACCGGGCCGGGGTCGCGGAGTACTTCGTGGACGAGGTGCGCAACGCCCTGCTGCTGGACCAGGTGGACCCCGGCCCGTCGGATTCCTACCTCCTGCCTGGTCCGGCCGTGCCGATCACGGTGGGCGCGGGCGACGGGACGGTGGCCTTCGACGGGGACCGGGTGGCCCTGGAGTGGAACTGGACGACGGAGGAGGCCAAGCGCTCCGGCGGGCCGCGCGAATTCCGGCTCGCGGACGTGCGGGCAGTGGAGTGGTACCCGTCGCGGGGGCTGGAGAACGGGTGGATCCGCTTCACCCTGGCGGGCGCCCCGGCGTCCTCGCCCCCGCCGAAGTACGACCCGTGCGCGGTGGAGCTGTTCGGCTTCAAGAAGGACCCGCTGATGGCGCTGGTCGCGGCGGCCGTGGCGCTGCGGATGCCCCACCCGGCGGCAGCTGCGGCGGCGGAGCCCGCGCCGGCCCTCGCGCCCGCTGCTGCGGCCCCCGCGCTCCCGACCGCGCCGGCGCCCGGGGCGCCGTCGGGCGCCGGCCCTGCGGCGGAGCCCGTGGACCACGACGCCCTGCTGCGGCGGCTGCGCGAGCTCGGTGAGCTGCACCAGGCGGGGGTCCTGACCGCCGAGGAGTTCAGTACGGCCAAGGCGGCGATTTTGGGTCGTTTCTGATCAAGCTTGACCGGAATTAACCATTCCTCTGGTCCAGACCAGCGAGATCCTGCCCGAAATCGGGCAGGATCTTTGCGTTCCTGGCCGCGGACCGTCAGTATCGACGGATGCTCGACCGCCGCCCGTCGCATGACGATCTTGTGGACCACCTGGTTCGGACCACCTCGCTCCAGCGGGGTGAAGCCGCCCGGGTGGTGCTCGACGTGCTCGCGTACTTCGACGAGAAGACCGAGGACTTCGTCCGCCGCCGCCACCGCGAACTGCAGTCCGGCGGCGCGGTCAACACCGAGATCTTCGAGCGGATCGCGGCGGAACTGCCGCACCGCGCCGTGGCGCCCCCGGAGCTCTCGCTCCGGCAGTTGCGCCGCATCGTTTACGGCTGACCCGACCCGGCCCGGCCCGATCGGCCGGGCTCCGGCGGACGAGAACAGACGAACCTCAGGAGGGGTATCACCTTATGTGCGGAATCGTGGGTTACATCGGCAAGCGCGACGTGGCTCCGCTGCTGCTGGAAGGCCTGCAGCGGCTGGAGTACCGCGGGTACGACTCCGCGGGCATCGTCGTCAACAGCCCGAAGTCCGGCGCGCTCAAGATGGTCAAGGCCAAGGGCCGCGTCCGCGACCTGGAGGCCCGCGTCCCCAAGCGGTTCGCCGGCACCACCGGCATCGCGCACACCCGCTGGGCCACCCACGGCGCCCCGAGCGACATCAACTCGCACCCGCACCTCGACCCCGAGAACAAGGTCGCCGTCGTCCACAACGGCATCGTCGACAACGCCTCCGAGCTGCGCGCCAAGCTGGAGGCCGACGGGGTCGTCTTCGTCTCCGAGACCGACACCGAGGTCATCACCCACCTGATCGCCCGCTCCCAGGCCGACACCCTGGAGGAGAAGGTCCGCGAGGCCCTCAAGGTGATCGACGGCACCTACGGCATCGCCGTCATGCACGCCGACTTCGCCGACCGCGTCGTCGTCGCGCGCAACGGCTCCCCGGTCGTCCTCGGCATCGGCGAGAAGGAGATGTTCGTCGCCTCTGACGTCGCCGCGCTGATCGCCCACACCCGCCAGGTCGTCACCCTCGACGACGGCGAGATGGCCACCATCAAGGCCGACGACTTCCGCACCTACACCACCAGCGGTACGACTACCAACTCCACCCCGGAGACCGTGGAGTGGGAGGCCGCCTCCTACGACATGGGCGGCCACGACACGTACATGCACAAGGAGATCTCCGAGCAGCCCGACGCGGTCGACCGCGTGCTGCGCGGCCGGATCGACGACCGCTTCAACACCGTGCACCTGGGCGGCCTGAACCTGGACCCGCGCGAGGCGCGCGGTATCCGCCGGGTCAAGATCCTGGGCTGCGGCACCTCGTACCACGCGGGTCTGATCGGCGCCGGCCTCATCGAGGGCATGGCCCGCATCCCCGCGGACGCCGAGCCGGCCTCCGAGTTCCGCTACCGCAACCCGGTCGTGGACCCCGACACCCTCTACATCGCGGTCTCCCAGTCCGGTGAGACGTACGACGTGCTCGCGGCCGTCCAGGAGCTCAAGCGCAAGGGCGCCCGCGTCCTCGGCGTGGTCAACGTCGTCGGCTCCGTCATCGCCCGCGAGGCCGACGGCGGCGTGTACGTGCACGCCGGCCCCGAGGTCTGCGTCGTCTCCACCAAGTGCTTCACCAACACGGTCGTGGCCTTCGCGCTGCTGGCCGTGCACCTGGGCCGGATCCGGGACCTCTCGGTCACCGACGGCAAGCGGATCATCGAGGGCCTGCGCAAGCTGCCCGCTCAGATCCAGGAGATCCTCGACGGCGAGGAGGACATCAAGAAGCTGGCGGCCGAGTACGCCGAGGCGAAGTCGATGATGTTCATCGGCCGGGTGCGCGGCTACCCGGTGGCCCTGGAGGCCTCCCTGAAGCTGAAGGAGATCTCCTACATCCACGCCGAGGCCTACCCGGCCTCCGAGCTCAAGCACGGCCCGCTCGCGCTCATCGAGCCGGCGATGCCGACGGTCGCGATCGTCCCGGACGACGACCTGCTGGAGAAGAACCGCGCGGCGCTGGAGGAGATCAAGGCCCGCAGCGGCCGGATCCTGGCGGTGGCCCACCGCGAGCAGGAGAAGGCCGACCACACGATCATCGTGCCCAAGAACGAGGACGAGCTGGACCCGATCCTGATGGGCATCCCGCTCCAGCTGCTGGCGTACCACACGGCCCTGGCCATGGGCCGGGACATCGACAAGCCGCGCAACCTGGCGAAGTCGGTCACGGTCGAGTAGACCGGGCGGACCGCACCGCACGACAGAACGGCCCCCGGGGATCCCGGGGGCCGTTCTGTCGTTGCTCGCCGTCGCTTCCCTCAGCTCGCGGCGACCGCACCGCGGCCGGAGGCCTTGCCCAGCGACATGGGCCAGTGCGCCAGCGCCGCGGTGGCGCCGTACCAGGCCAGCAGCCCGGAGACCGCGGCCACCCAGCCCGCGGCCTTGCCCAGCCCGTCGCTCTCGGCGAAGGCGCCTATCGCGAGGAGCACCAGGGAGAGGGTGAACAGCGCGTACACGCCCTGCCCGAACAGTCCGCCCGACGCGCCCGCGGTGAGGGTCAGCGCGAGCATCGCGAAGAGGACGAGGAACATTCCGGCAGCGTCTGCCGAAACCTTTCCGTCGGCGCCGGCGGCCCAGGTGAACCAGAAGGCACCGAGGCCCGCGAACGCCGTGCCGTTGAAGCCGTTGCCGCCGCGGAACTCAAGGATTCCGAGGACGAACAGGGCGAGACCGCCGACGTAGGTCGCGATCGACACGGAGTTGGCAGCGGTCACGCCGTCGATGATCCCGGTGTGGCCGATACCGAACGCGAGAAGGGTGAGACCCAGGGCGATGTTCCCGAGGGTCGAAGTCGAGGCCGTGCTTCCCGCAGAGACACCATTGTCCACGGCGGGCTCCCTTCGATCTGCAGTTGTTTGCTGCGTCCCAGCAGCATTTATCTACCCTTTACAAAGGGGTTCACAACCGCACAACCGAAGTACAGCGGGTTACGGAATGACAACAACGGGTCGCTGCGCCCGCTTGGCGAGCCGGCCCGCCACCGAGCCGAAGATCCGGCCGACGATCCCGTGCGTGGAGCCGACCACGATGGCGTCGGCCGAGTACTCCCGGCCGACCTCCTCCAGCTCGTGGCAGATGTCACCGCCCCGCTCGACCAGGATCCACGGCACCTCCGCGAGGTAGTCCGCGCAGGCCAGCTCCAGCCCCAGGACCTCGGTGCGGTGATCCGGCACGTCGACGAAGACGGGCGGCTCGCAGCCGGCCCACATCGTGGTGGGGAGCCGGTTCGCGACATGGACGATGATCAGACCGGAGCCGGAGCGGCGGGCCATCCCGATCGCGTAGGCGAGGGCTCTCTCACTGGACGTGGAGCCGTCGAATCCCACCACTACGCCGTGCCGGAAGGCCGGGTCGCAGGGATGGCGTGGCTGTTCCACCGCGCGCAGGTCGGCCGATTCAGGATCGGCGAGGCGTTTGCGCTTGCGGTCCGCGGGTTCGGAGAATTCGTGACCGGCCATGGATGTCTCGGCGAAGGGGTCCTCGGAGGAAGGGACAGGGGTGGGGCGAAATCGGCGACTCAGGGTGACGGTGCTCTGTCCGGGAAGCATCTTCCCAAGCTCGTACCCACCAGGGTACGGCGACACTCCTGTCCTGCACAGGGCTTGCCGCCTCTGGAGAGCGTCCCAGGGAGCATGACGGAGCGCGGCCCCGTTGGCAATGGCCGCTGCCCCCTACAGCCAGTGACGAGCCACCCGCCCGCCGGGTATGCGCCACCCGTGCGCGCAGTGACCGAGCCCCGCCGCCCGGCGTTGGACACGAGTCCGACCGTCCAGGAAGAGCCCGCAGGGAGCACGCCGTGCCCGGCCATCCGGTTCACCCCGTCCAGCCCGCTCAGCCGACGCAGTCCGTCCACACGCCGCCGCCTCCCCTTCACTCGTCCGTGCACTCCGCCGGGCGCCCCCACGACGACCCTGCGGGTGACGTGGTGCGCTGGGCCGCCTTCAGCTGTCTGCTCGTTCCCGTCGTCCTGGTCGTCTACGGGACGTCCTTCGGCGGTGCGGCGGTGGCGACCCTGGGGCTGGCGGCCGTCACGGCGGCCTGCCGGGTGCTGCTGCGCCACTCGGAGAAGGTGGAGCGGGCCGCCGCCCGGGTGCTGGCGGAGGACCGGCTTCCGACCGCTCACCGGGGCCGGCACTCGCGCGGCGGGGCCGGAACCCACCGCGGTTGCCACGGTTCCGGCGCGATGTCCCCCCACGACTGACCGGTTCGCACACCCACACCCGCATGTTTTCAGCCAACTTCCCGGCAGGGTGGCCCCCTTGCCGGAATGTCCACCCAACCCCCCTACCACCAGCGACGACAGAGGCCGAGGGGCTCCGTGACCCTATGGGTACTGGCCATGACCAACCTGCGCGCTTCCCACCCAGGTAGCGGAGTGGAACGCTTCCTGATCGAATGCTTTTCGCCAAGTTGCCAAGTCGACATAGCGCTGCGTGCTGAACTTGTCACGCCGACACCACGGGACGCAGTAGATTCGATCATGTATTTACGGCGGGGGATCCACGTGCAAGGCCGAGGGGAAACGTGCAGGTGCGACCAGACCAAGGAGTCGCGACACCCAAGGGGGGCTTAGCCATGAGCCAGGATTCCACCGCCGTCGTCGCGGACGCCGGCCGGAAGCTCGCGGGGCGTCGCCGCCGGGAGATCGTCGCGGTGCTGCTGTTCAGCGGCGGACCGATCTTCGAGAGCTCCATTCCACTTTCCGTGTTCGGCATTGACCGGCAGGACGCGGGAGTTCCACGCTATCGACTGCTCGTGTGCGCCGGGGAGGACGGTCCGCTGCGGACCACCGGCGGACTCGAACTGACCGCGCCGTACGGGTTGGAGGCGATCGCCCGGGCAGGCACGGTCGTCGTGCCCGCATGGCGTTCCATCACTTCACCGCCGCCGCCGGAGGCGCTCGACGCACTGCGTCTGGCGCACGAGGAGGGTGCCCGGATCGTCGGACTGTGCACGGGAGCCTTCGTGCTCGCCGCCGCCGGTCTGCTGGACGGCCGGCCCGCGACGACGCACTGGATGTACGCGCCGACGCTGGCCAAGCGCTACCCGTCCGTCCATGTCGATCCGCGCGAGCTGTTCGTCGACGACGGCGATGTGCTGACGTCCGCGGGCACCGCGGCCGGAATCGACCTGTGCCTGCACATCGTGCGCACGGACCACGGCAGCGAGGCGGCCGGGGCTCTGGCCCGTCGGCTCGTCGTCCCGCCGCGCCGCACGGGCGGCCAGGAGCGCTACCTCGACCGGTCGCTGCCGGAGGAGATCGGCGCCGACCCGCTGGCCGAGGTCGTCGCCTGGGCACTTGAACACCTCCACGAGCAGTTCGACGTGGAGACGCTGGCGGCGCGCGCCTACATGAGCAGGCGCACCTTCGACCGGCGGTTCCGCTCGCTCACCGGCAGCGCGCCGCTCCAGTGGCTGATCACCCAGCGGGTGCTCCAGGCACAGCGGCTGCTGGAGACCTCCGACTACTCGGTCGACGAGGTCGCCGGGCGCTGCGGGTTCCGCTCGCCGGTCGCGCTGCGCGGGCACTTCCGGCGCCAGCTGGGCTCCTCCCCGGCCGCCTACCGCTCCGCCTACCGGGCTCGCCGCCCGCAGGCGGATGTGGCTCAGGTGTCCCAGATCCAGGAGAGCCCGGTTCCGCACCAGCGCACTCCGCAGCCCCAGCGGACGGCGGCGGCCCTGGCCGCGGCCGGCCCCTCGGTCACGGAGCTGTACGCCCCCGGCCGGGTCCTGCGCGAGCACGCGTAGCCCCAACGGGTACTGCCTGACGGAGGTCCCTCACATCGGTACGGCACCGATGTGAGGGACCTTCCGCATAAGGTGGGACACATGAACGATCGCATGGTGTGGATCGACTGCGAGATGACCGGGCTCTCGTTGACGGACGACGCACTTATCGAGGTGGCCGCACTGGTCACCGACTCGGAGCTCAACGTGCTCGGCGAAGGCGTGGACATTGTGATCCGCCCGCCGGACGCTGCCCTGGAGACCATGCCCGACGTGGTGCGCGAGATGCACACCGCCTCCGGCCTGCTCGATGAGCTGGCCGGCGGGACCACCCTCGCGGATGCCGAGGCCCAGGTCCTGGCGTACGTACGGGAACACGTCAAGGAGCCCCGCAAGGCCCCGCTCTGCGGAAACTCGGTCGGCACCGACCGCGGCTTCCTGCTGCGCGACATGGCCGCACTGGAGGGCTACCTGCACTACCGGATCGTGGACGTGTCCTCGGTCAAGGAGCTGGCGCGCCGCTGGTACCCCCGGGCGTACTTCAACAGTCCGCCGAAGAACGGCAACCACCGGGCGCTCGCGGACATCAAGGAGTCCATCGCCGAGCTGCGCTACTACCGGGAGGCCGTCTTCGTGCCGCAGCCCGGGCCCGACTCGGACACGGCGCGGACCATCGCCGCCAAGCACGTGGTCGCGGGCGAGTAGGACACACCGGAGACGGGTGCGGACAAAGGGGGGAGCGAGCACCCTCCCGGACCCTGTACCCTTTTCTTCGGCCGGTCGGTTTCTCCGACCGGACATGGTGGGTGTAGCTCAGTTGGTAGAGCACCTGGTTGTGGTCCAGGTGGCCGCGGGTTCAAGTCCCGTCACTCACCCTGCATGAAGGCCTCGGTGCGCGAAAGCGGACCGGGGCCTTTTGCATGGGCGGGCACGGCCCCCAGCCCCCCACGGCCCTCCCCCGCCACTATGCGGCGAACGCTTCGGCGTGGTCCTCGCACCAGGCGTCGAAGGAGCGGGCCGGGTGCCCGGTGAGCCGCTCGACCGCGTCGGTGAGCTCGACCGGCAGGCCGTCGCCGGCGGCCCAGTAGTCGAGCAGCGCCTCGGCGTACGGGCCGGGTATGTAGCCGTCGACCTCGGACTTCCACTGCTCTCGGGAGACGGTCTCGAAGGGTATGGGGCGGCCGAGGACGCCGCCGAGTATGGCCAGTTGCGTCTGGAACGTCAGCGACTGCGGTCCGGTCAGGGTGTACGCGCGGCCGGCGAGGGCCGGGTCCGTCAGGACCGCGAAGGCGGCCTCGGCGATGTCGCTCTCGTGGACCGGGTCGCCGTAGGAGCCCGGGTAGGGCAGGTGGACCGGGCGGCCGGATTTCAGTGACCAGGCCCAGCCGAGGGCGTTGCCCGCGAAGGCCCCGGGGCGCAGCAGCGTGGTGCGCAGCGGGGAGGCCAGCAGGACTTCCTCGACCGCGAGGTGGCCGGCGGCGAGCGGGCTGTCGCCGGCGTCGGGGGCGAGGACCGAGGAGGAGGACAGGAGCACGATGTGCTCGACGCCTGCGGCGACGGCCTCCTTGACGAAGGCCTCGATGCCGGAGGCCTCCGCGTAGAGGAAGACGGAGCGGACGCCGGCGAGGGCGCCGGGGAAGGTGGCTGGGTCGCCCAGGTCGCAGTGCACGGTGTCCGGGCGGTCCGGCTCGCGGGAGGCGAGGCGGTACGGGATGCCGTGGGCCGTGAGGAGGGAGGAGAGGCCGCGGGCGATGGCGCCGCGGCCGCCGGTGACGAGGATCTTCGACATGGCGTCTTCCTGTTCTAGACTGAATACGTGGCACAGATTCTTCGTGACACACTCTCTGCGTCACACAGTCAAATCTGAAGCATGGAGAAACCGATGTCAACCGATTCCCCTCGTTCGGGTGATCAGTGGAGCCGCGCCGAGCTGCTGGCGCGGATCGTCACCGAGAGCCAGCGGCACTACGCCGACTACTCGCTCTTCAGCCAGGCCATGGCCGACCACCTCGGCCTGCACCCCACCGACCTCCAGTGCGTGGGCCTCCTCGACCTGGAGCCCGGCCCCGTCAGCACCGGCGACATCGCCCGCCTGACCGGCCTGACCTCCGGTTCCGCCACCCGCCTCGTCGACCGCCTGGTCAAGGCCGGAGTCGTCGAGCGGCAGGCCGACCCGAACGACCGCAGGCGCTCCCTCGTCGCACTCTCCCCCGCCGCCCGCACGCGGATCGGCGCCGCCTGGGACACCCCCGGCCGGGCCTTCGGCGCCGTACTGGAGGGCTACTCCGACAGCGAGCTCGCCGTCATCGGCGACTACCTGCACCGCGCCGCCGAGGTCGGCCGGGCCCAGGCCAAGCGGCTGGCCTCCGGCGACCCGGACGCCGCCGGCGACCCCTCCGCGACCGCTCCCTGAGAAGGGGCTCCCGAACGCCCGGTTCCGCGTCTACGGTGCCGGGCAACGGGCAACGGTGCGCGCCGGAGAAACGGGTGGGTCGGCGCGCGGCTGGAGGTTGTCCACGCATGCCCACACCCACACCCACGGGCCTCCGCGCAGTGCTCGCACTCGGCGGACGCACTCTCCCCTTCCACGCGTTCCTCGCCCGGCTCCCCGCCGCGCTCTGCCCCATCGGAACGCTCCTGCTCATCAACGAGCGCGAGGGCATCGGCGACGCCGGAACCGTCGCCGCCGCGCTCTGGCTCGGCCAGGCACTCGGTGGCCCGGTCATCGGCCGGCTCGCCGACCGCCGCGGGCACCGCCCGGTGCTGCTCGCCGCCTGCGCGGCGAACGCGGCAGCCCTCGCCGCACTCGTCGCGGCCGTCCTGGGCGGGCTGTCGCTGCCCGTCCTGATGGCCCTGGCCGTCACCGCCGGGCTCACCGTCCCGCAGGTGGGCCCGCTCGCGCGGGCCCGCTGGGCGCGGCTGGCCGGGGACGACAAGGCGCTCGTCGGGTCCGCCCTGTCCTTCGACACCACCCTCGACGAGGTCGGGTTCGTGGTGGGGCCCGCGCTGGCCGGGATCCTCGCGGTGACCGTCCACCCCGCGTCGGCGCTCGTCCTCGCGGCCGGGCTGATCCTGGTGTCCGGGACGCTCTTCGCGCTGCATCCCACGGCGCCGGACCCGACCGTCGTCGCCACGGGCGCGCGGGGCGGCGTACCGCTGTGGTCGCGGGGGCTGGCCCTGCTCTTCGCGATGGCCGTACTCCAGGGGGCCGCCTGGAGCGGGGCCAACACCGGGGTCAACGCGCTCGCCGAGGCGGTCGGTGAGCCGGGCGCGGCCGGGCTGGTGTGGTCGGCGATGGCCGTGACCAGCTCGATCGCCGGCTTCGTGACGGTGGCCCGGCCGGGGTCGGCGGACCTGGGCGTGCGGCTGCGGTGGACCATCGCGGCCCAAGCGGCGCTGACCCTGCCCCTGCTGGCGGTGTCGGGGCTGTGGGGCGCGGCTCTCGCCGTCGCGGGGATCGGGCTGGCCGTGGCCCCGCACCTGATCGCGCTGTTCGGCCTGGTGGAACGGGCCGGTCCGGCGGAGCGGATGGGCGAGGCCATGACCGTGGTCGGCAGCGGGCTGATCGTCGGCCAGGCCCTGGCGGCGGCCGCCGCCGGGCCGTTGGCGGCCGCGTACGGCCATCGGGCCGCCTTCGCCGTCTCCTGCGCGGCCGCCGCCGGCTCCGCACTGTTGGCGCCGGCGGCCTCCAGGGCTGCGGCGGGTGCTGCTACGGCGACGAGGACATCGCCGCCAGTCCCTTCGCCAGGTCCTCTGCGTTCATGACCGGGCCGACTTCGAGCTCGGCGTTGAACTGCAGGAAGAGGTCCTCCATCAGCGCGGGCATGTGCGAACTGTCCTGGAGGTCGAAGACGATCCAACAGGAGCGCACGCCCTCGTGCAGCCCGAAGTAGGCCGCCTCCGGCTTGACCTTGTCCATCAGCTTCTTGATCGACTGGGGCAGGGCGCCGGACTTGATGCCCTCGTTGCTGGTGGCCGTGTCCAAGTGGGCCCTGAGCATGACTCTCATGCATGGCTCCTTCCGTCACGCCCACGTTCGGCGCGGGACGGGAGCGCGGCAACATTTGCGCCCCCGTCCGGGCGGACGGCCGACAGCCGACGGCCGACAGCAGCAGGAGCGTCAGGCGCCCTGGATGTGGAAGTTGAATTCGGTGTGGCCGAGGCTGCCCATCAGCCGCAGCCAGACGGGCAGGAGCATCTCCGTCCCGCGCGCCGTCTCGATGCCTCCGAGGTCGAGGACGCTCGCCTCCGGCCAGCCGAAGGAGTACAGCAGCTCGCGCACGGCCTTCTTGGCGTCCGCGTCCTCGCCCGACAGGAACACGTGGTGGTCGCCGGGGAGCCGGGCCGGATCCACCATGATCTGGCAGTTCATCGTGTTCAGCGTCTTGACGACCCGCAGCCCCGGGAAGCTCCGCTGGATCAGCTCGCCCAGGCTGTCGGTGTCCACCGGGTCCAGGGACGGCGGGAACCCGTTCGAGAAGTCCAGCGGGTTCGCGATGTCGATCAGGACCTTGCCGTCGAGGTGCTCCGCCTCGGCCTCCTCCAGGGCGGCGATGCTGACCCGCCCGCCGGTGGCGTTGACGAGCACCTCGCCCTGCCGTGCGGCCTCCGGGAAGGCGGCCAGGCCCACCCGCGGGTGCTCGGCCGCCCAGTCGGCGTACTCGGCGCGGGCGAGGGTGGCCTCGGGGTCGCGCGTGCCTATGAGCACCTCGTGGTCCAGGGACGCGAGCCGGGCGGCCACCGTCCGGCCGACGATCCCGGTGCCGAGGACTGCGTAGCGCATGATCAGTTCCGTTCCGTTCGAGAGGCAGGGAGAACAACCACCCCGTACGGTATGCCTCCCGCGCCCCGCGTCACTTGCGGTCCAGGATCCCGACGTCGTACGGGAGTTCGTAGCGCGTGGGGTCGTCGGGCAGGAACCAGCTGAAGCCCTCCTCGAAGAAGACGGCCACCACGTTCACCGCGATGACCAGTCCGAGGAACCACAGCGCGATCAGCCCCACCGTGCGGTACGGACCGGGGCCGCTCGCCGGAACGGCGCGGTCCGCCGTCGCGTGGGCGAAGGCCATGACGATGCCGACCGCGACGACCGAGGCCTGGAAGAGGATCCACGCCCACACGTACAGGTGCAGGCCGAGCACCTCGCTGCCGTACCCCTTGTCGCCCGGCAGGATGTGCAGCATCGTCTGGCGCCACGAGGCGAACGAGCCCGCGATCACGGCGACCAGGGCCAGGCCCCAGCCCATCATGTAGTCGCGGCCGGTCACGGAGCCGTGCGTCAGGGCCGTGCGGATGATGTGGGCCGCCCCCATCGCCGCGAGCAGCATGAACATCCGCTGCACGATGCAGAGCGGGCACGGGTACTCCCACAGCCCGAACTGGTAGAAGAGCCCGCCGCACACGACTCCCGTCCAGCCGATCGCGAAGAAGCACGCGAACCAGTACTGGACCCGCCCCAGCAGCCCGCCCTCCGGCTGCGCCTCCGGGAGGAGGCCCCGCATCGAGGCCACGTCAGTAGCTCAGGTTGAGGGCGAGACTGCTGGTGATGTGGTGCGCCATCAGCAGGATCACGGCGACGAGCATGACCCACCAGGCCCCGAGAACGACCATCCGGGAGGAGTCCCGGTACATCGCGATCAGCGTGGCGAGGAGGCCGCCGAAGATGAGGGTGTCCATGGCGCGGACCGTACCGAGACGAGGGCGCGCGTCCAGCCAGGCGCGCCCCCGATGACCACCCGTGTACGTCGGTTGCCGGTCAGCGGGGCCCGCCGGCGGGCCATCGGCGCACGTCCGGTCCGTGCGCGCGGCCCGCGCAGCCTGCGGGACGCTCAGTTGCCGCGCCGCTTGCGCCTGCTGCGCCGGGCGCCCCGGTCCCGCCCGTCGAGCGCGATCCACACCCGGACCTCGGTCCCGCCCAGTACCGACCGGCCCAGCCGGACGTCGCCGCCCGTGGACTCCGCGACCCGGCGCACGATGTCCAGGCCGAGTCCCGTGGAACCGGTGCGTCCGCCGTCGTTGCCGCGCCGCAGGGCCGCGTCCGGGTCGTCGATGCCGGGCCCCGCGTCCGAAACGAGGACGATGACGGCGTCCCCGGCGTCGTGCACGTCCACCGCGAAGGGGGTGCCCTCGGGGGTGTGCCGGAAGACGTTGCCCAGCATGGCGTCGAGGGCGGCCGCCAACTCCGGCCGGGCCACGGGGATCCGTACCGTACGGTCGACGCCCGCGAGCCGTACCTCGCGGCCCTCGTCCTCGGCCAGCGCCGACCAGAACGCCATCCGGTCGCGGATCACCTCCGAGGCGTCGCAGCCGGCTCCCCCGCCACCGCCCACGGCGGCGGGCGCGCGCTGTTCGCGGGCGGTACGGATGATCGTGTCGACCTCTCGTTCCAACTGCTCGACCGCCGCCCGGGTCTGCTCGGCAGCCGGGCCGTCCCCGAGCGAGGCCGTGTTGAGCCGCAGCACCGTCAGCGGCGTCCGAAGCCGGTGCGAGAGGTCGGCGGCCAGCTCCCGCTCATTGGCCAGGAGTTCCACCACCTGGTCCGCCATGGAGTTGAACGCGACGGCCGCGGAGCGCAGTTCCTTCGGCCCGTCCTCCGGGACCCGCGCCCCGAGCCGGCCCTCGCCCAGCTGGTGCGCGGCGTCCGCGAGCCGCTCCGCCGGGCGCACCAGGCGGGCGCCGAGCCGGTCCGCGACCGCCACGGAGCCCACGATCAGTGCGAGCCCGACGCCCGCGAGCACCACCCAGGCGGTCGCGACGCCATTGCTGACCTCGCTCTCCGGCACGTAGATCTCCACCACCGCGATGTCCCCGGACCCGAGCGCGGTCGGCTGGAGCAGCGCCGAGCCGCCGCCCGCCACGGAGGCCGTCGTGGCGCGCCCGATCCGCCGCGTCTCCGCCACCGCGTGCTCGCCGGCCCAGCCGGTGCCGATGTCGACGGGCGCGCTGTCGCCGATGGCGGGCACGTGCACCGCCATCCGCCGGGCGGCGCCCATCTGGGTGGTCTCCACCGCTTTGCGCAGCTGCGCCGGGTCGGTGGTGATCGACAGGGTCGGCCCGATGGTGGCGGCCTGCCGCTCGGCGTTGGAGATGGCCCGGTCGCTGGCCATCTCCTGGACGACCAGCCCGAGCGGTACGGCGAAGGCCACGACCACCATGGCCGTGACCGCGAGGCACACCTTGACCAGCGCCCATCTCACAGCGGCGGCTCCAGCTTGACCCCCACTCCCCGCAGGGTGTGCAGGTAGCGCGGGCTGGCGGCGGTCTCGCCGAGCTTGCGGCGCAGCCAGGACAGGTGGACGTCGATGGTCTGGTCGTCCCCGTACGACTGCTGCCAGACCTCGGCGAGCAGCTCGCGCCGGGCGACGACCACGCCGGGCCGCCCGGCGAGGAAGGCCAGCAGGTCGAACTCCCGGCGGGTGAGGTCCAGCACGGCCCCGTCCAGCTCGGCCTGGCGGCGCAGCGGGTCGATGGCGAGGCCGCCGACGCGCAGGACGCGGGAGGGCGGTTCGGCCCCGGCGGCGGAGCGGGCGCGGCGCAGGACGGCGGCCATCCGGGCGGACAGGTGTTCCACGGAGAACGGTTTCGTCAGGTAGTCGTCGGCGCCGTCGTTCAGCAGCCGCACGATCTCCGCCTCGTCGTCGCGCGCGGTCGCGATGATCACGGGTACGTCGGTGATGCCGCGCAGCATCTTCAGCGCCTCCGACCCGTCCAGGTCGGGCAGTCCGAGGTCGAGGATGACCACGTCGAAGCGGTGGTGCGCGACCTCGCGCAGCGCCTCCAGGGCCGTGCCGACGCTGCGCACGGTGTGCGAGGCCTCGGTGAGGTGCCGGATGAGGGCGGAACGTACGAACTGGTCGTCCTCGACCACGAGCACACTTGCCATGGCCCGCACCGTAGTCCATTCGGGCGACCCCGGGAGGGGTCGGGCCACCTCTGTGACGGGTGGTGCAGTATGTCCACTGATGCAGCGAGGACTTGTACATGCCATGGCTTGGACGCTGGCGACCGGGGCGGCGGTGACGCTGTCGTGGTGGGGCGTGCACACCGTCATGTCCGGTACGGCCTACGACCGGCCGCTCGCGGTGCCGCTGACCACGCAGCCCCTGTCCTCCTCGACGCACCGGGCGGATCCCTCGCCCTCGACCTCGTCCCCGGAGCCCTCCGGGACGCCGTCGTCCGCGTCGGCGGCCCCTTCGCAGTCCCCGGCGCCCTCCTCCGCCCAGCCCTCGTCGAAGCCGTCGGCCGACGCGAGCCCGGGCCGCCGGGGCGCAGGCGGTGAGTCGGGCAATGTGAAGTCCTACACCGTGGCGGGCGGCCTGGTCGTCTTCGACCTCGGCACCTCCTCGGCCGAGCTGGTCTCGGCGACCCCGGCGGCCGGCTGGCGGATGCAGGTCTGGAAGCAGGACGTCTGGATCCGGGTCACCTTCACCCGCGACGGACGCGAGGTGTCGGTCTTCTGCACCTGGCACGACCACCCGCCGGCCGTGGAGGTCTGGAACGGCTGACGCCGCGCCGGCTCAGCGGAAGACCGAGGGCGGGGGCTCCGGCGAGGCCTGTGCGGAGGCGTCCGAGACCGGGGCGGCGCCGCCGGCGAAGTCGGTGAGGGGGCGGCCGTGCTCCACCCGGCCGGGGTGGGGGTCGCTCGCCACGCGGCGGGTGAACTCCGCGAGGGGCAGCTCCTGGTCGGCGGCGACCATGACGGCGTTGCCGAAGCGTTTCCCCCGCCAGACGACGGGGTCGGCGGCCACGGCCAGGTACCCGAAGCGGGACGCGGCCGTCGCGATCTGGCCCCGGAGGTGGGCGAGCGGCGGACCGTCGGCGAGGTTGGCCACGTACCAGCCGGTGGGCGTGAGGACCCGGCGTACGTCGTCCAGGAACTCGGTGCTGGTCAGGTGGGCCGGGGTGCGGGCGCCGTCGAACACGTCCGCGATGACCAGGTCGGCCCAGCCGTCCGGGATCTTGGCGAGCCCGGCCCGGGCGTCGACCGCCCGGACGCGGACCCGCGCCTGCGGGTCCAGCGGCAGGTGTTCCCGTACGAAGGCCACGAGCCCGGCGTCGATCTCGACGATCTGCTGGGTGGAGCGCGGCCGGCCGGCCGCCGTGTAGCGGGCGAGGGTGAAGGCGCCGCCGCCCAGGTGCACCACGTTCAGGGGCTGCCGGGCGGGGGCGACGAGGTCGATCAGGTGGCCGATGCGCCGCTGGTACGCGAAGTCCAGGTACCCGGGGTCGTCCAGGTCCACATGGGACTGCGGGGCCCCGTCGATCAGCAGGGTCCAGGCACCCGCGCGCTCCCGGTCGGGCGCCAGCTCGGCCAGGCCGCCGTCCACCTGCCCCGAGACCGCCTCGGGGACGGTGCGCCCGCGCTGCTGCTTGCCTCTGCCCTTGCTCGCCACCTTCCCATTGTGCCTGGTCAGCGGGGGTTGTCAGCGAGGGTCGTCAGCGGCAGTTGTCGGCGGCCTCGATCAGTCGGGCGGCCTCGCCGAGCGCGGCGCGCAGCACCTCCGGGTCGGTGACCGGCCCGACGGCCTCCGGGGGCAGCAGCCAGGCGGCGGCGCCCGCGGAGGGCGAGCAGTCGCCGAAGCGCATCCCGCGCCCGTCGGTCTGCGTACAGGCGCTGCCGGGCAGGTCCCAGGCATCGGCGGTGCCGGGCGGGACGAGGAAGCCGAGGGTGTCGCCCGATCCGTCGTGCAGCACCGGGCCGACCCCGCCGGCCTGGCTGGCGGCCCGGCGGATGATGTCCACGGCCTCCAGTCCCTGGCGGGTGGGCACGGTCACCAGGTCCGGCTCCCCGTCGGGCGCGGTGTTCGTTCCGATGCTCTCCATGCCGCCCTCCACCAAGGGAACCCCTCCTCGATCCGCATACGAGCCGGGAGCGGGGAGCCACCTCCCACTCCGCATGGGTTCAACGCGCGGAAACGTCAACGGGTGCGGCGGCGAGACGCTGCAAAGGATGGCAGTTCATGGCGGATCGCGGGTGAGATATCCGTTTTGTAGCCAAACACGGCATGAACCCCCCGTCACTGGCGGTACGTTCATGCGCGCCGGACCTCAGCGACACCGCCCCGTCACACACCACGGACAGAGTCGGGTCGGAGAAGCCGGAGTCAGCGGGTCACAGTCACCGGCAGTGCGTTCCTTGCCAGAGATGTACCAGAGAGGCCACGTCCATGGCGGCGTTCCCCCACTCACCCAACTCCTCCTTCCGTCGGCTGCGCGGACAGCACTCCCCCGCCGAGTTCGCCGCCCTGGTTCGCCGGGCGGCCAAGGAGATCGGCGAAACGGTTTCCTGCGACGCCCGCTACATCGGCCGGGTCGAGTCCGGGGAGATCCGCTGCCCCAACTACGCCTACGAGCGGGTCTTCCTGCACATGTTCCCCGGCCGCACCCTGGCCGACCTCGGATTCCCCCCGCGCGAGAGCGTCCGCGGACGCTCGGCGCACCAGGGCGCCCCCTCCCCGTTCTCCCCCTTCACCCAACGCCCCGGCGTCCGTTGCGGTTCCGCTGCGGACTCCGGTTCCCGCCCCAAGGAGAGCGACGTGCTGCGTCGCGCGTTCATGGCGGGCGGCTCCGCGACCGTGGCGGCCGCGACGCTCGGCCTCACCCTGCTCGGCGACACCCGCCGGATGCCCTCCCGCGCCGGCGACTCCGAGGCCGCCGCGGTCGAGGACGCCGTACGCCAGATCCGGCTGCTGGACGACCGGCACGGGGCCGACGCGCTGTACCGGCGGGCCGCGGAACCCCTGCGCACCGCCTACGCGTTGCTCGACGCGGGGGCCACCCGGCAGTCCACCGAGGACCGGCTGCACGCCGGCGCGGGCGAGCTGGCCATCTCGGTGGGCTGGCTCGCGCACGACTCCGGCCGCTTCGAGGACGCGCGCTCGCACTACTCGGAAGCGCTGGCCACGGCCCGGGTCTCCGGCAACGCCGGCCTGGAGGCGCACGCCTTCAGCAACATGGCCTTCCTGGCCCGGGACTGCGGGCGTCCGCGCGAGTCGGTACGGGCGGCCCAGGCGGGCCGCCGCGCCGCGCGCTCGCTGGGCTCCCCGCGGCTGCTCTCCCTGCTGGCCCTGCGCGAGGCGGGCGGCTGGGCGGGGCTGGCCGACCGCAAGGCCTGCGAGGAGGCGCTGGCCCGGGCGCACACCGAGTTCTCCCGCGGGGCGACGGGCGCCGACCCGGAGTGGATGTCCTTCTTCGGGGAGGCCGAGCTGGAGTCCCTGGAGTCCCGGTGCTGGGCGGCGCTCGGGGAGCACGCCCGCGCGGCCCGGCACGCCCGCAGGGCCGCGGACCTCCAGGACCCGCACTTCGCCCGGAACGTGGCCTTCTACACCGCCGAGCTCGCCGACGACCTGGCCCGCGCCGGCGCCCCCGACGAAGGCGCCTGGGCGGGAGGCCGGGTGCTGGACCTGCTCGCCGAGGTCCAGTCCACCCGGATCCGGTCCATGCTGGCGGAGACGGCCCGGGCCCTGGTACCCCACCAGCGGTCCCCGCGCGTGGGCGCCTTCCTGACCCGCCACGCGGCCGTCTGACCCCGCCGACCCCCTAGCCGTCCAGGTGCCCCGTGTCGTTCCAGCGCTCCAGCGCGGGGGCCCCGTACGCCCAGCCCAGGACCGACAGCGAGGTCGGGTCCAGGCGGATGCGGGCGCCGAAGGAGGCGTCGAAGCCGAGCCAGCGCGCGGCCAGGGTGCGCAGGACGTGGCCGTGGGCGAAGATCAGGACGTCGCGTTCCGCCGAGCGGGCCCAGGTGACCACCTCGTCCGCGCGGGCGGAGATGTCGGCGACGGACTCGCCGCCCGGGACCCCGTCGCGCCAGATCAGCCAGCCGGGCCGGACCGCCTGGATCTCGGCCGGGGTCATGCCCTCGTAGTCGCCGTAGTCCCACTCCATGAGCGTGTCCCAGGGCTCGGCCTGCAGTCCGAAGCCGGCCAGGTCGCAGCTCTCGCTCGCGCGCACCAGGGGGCTGGTGCGGACCTCCAGGCCGCGCAGGCTCTTCCACGGGTCGCGGGCGAGGCGTTCGCCGAGCAGCTTCGCTCCCCTCCTGCCCTCCTCCAGCAGGGGCACGTCCGTGCGTCCGGTGTGCTTGCCGAGCTGGGACCACGCCGTCTGGCCGTGCCGGGCCAGGAGGATGCGGGGGGCCATATGAGTTTCTCCCGGTCCATAGGGTTTTCATGAGCTGGTGTGCATGAGCGGGTTTGTGCGGATTCGCACGCCTTTGCGGCGATTCTGTCGTCCACCCATCATCCACCACATGAACGCCGGGCAACCTCCCCCGCCTTACACACGTCTTACGTTGTATGACTAATCGGCAGCTGCCCCCTCGATGGTGGGCCGAACTGCTCCTCCTGGGACTCGTCTACGGCGCGTACTCGGGTGGCAGACTCCTCGCCCGGGGCGACACCGGACTCGCCGTCGAACACGGACTGGCGATCCTGCGCGCCGAGGAACTCCTGCGGATCGACTTCGAACGGCCCCTCAACCGGCTGTTCACCCACCACGGCTCGCTGGGCATACCCGCCGACTTCATGTACGCCTCGCTGCACTACCTGATCACCCCGGCCGTACTGGTCTGGCTCTACCGCCGCCGCCCGCGGCAGTACCGCGCGGCCCGCAGCTGGCTGATGGCCTCCACCCTCCTCGGGCTCGTCGGCTTCGCCCTGATGCCCACCTGCCCGCCCCGGCTGCTCGACCCCGCGTACGGGTTCGTCGACACCATGGCCCGCTTCAGCGACTACGGCTGGTGGGGCGCCGAGGCCAGCGCCCCGCGCGGGCTCGGCTCCTTCACCAACCAGTTCGCCGCCATGCCGAGCCTGCACGTCGGCTGGGCCCTGTGGTGCGGGATCGTGCTCTGGCGCCACGGACGCCACCCGCTGACGCGGGCCTTCGCCGTCGCCTACCCCACCGCCACCACCCTCGTGGTCATGGGCACGGCCAACCACTACTTCCTCGACGCCGCCGCCGGGGCCGCCGTGATGGGCATCGGCTACCTCGTCGCGACCGCGCTGTCTGCACGAGCAGGCGGTTTCCGCGGTAAGTCCACGATTGTCAGTGGCGGATGGGACACTTCCGCGGGTGAGCTCCTACCCGCCCAGCGGCCCGCAGCAGAGAACTCCGCAGACGACGCTCCGGCAGCGGCTCGCTGAGCTGCGCGGCCCCGCCGTGCCCCCGCGCCCGCTCGACGCCCGCGCGCTGGCGGCGCTCGCCGCCAACCCCGGCTGCGGCAGACGCGCCCTGCTCGACGGAGCGGGCGTGGACAAGACCGCCCTGGCCGCAGCCCTCGGCTCACCGGCCGCCTTCGGGCAGTCGCAGTTCGCCATCGTGCGCGGGAACTCCTTCGAGGCCAAGGTCAAGGGCGACGGCGGCGCCGAGCTGCTGCGCCTGGTGTACGAGCACCTCGGCGCCGGAGCCGAGCCGCCCGGGCCCGACGCCCGGGTCCCCGACCTCACCGCCGCCGGACCCGAGGGCCGCGCCGCCCGCACCGCGCTCGCGCTGCGCGAGGCCACCGCGGCCGGCGGCTGGACCCTGCTCGACCACCCGATGCTGGCCCTGGAGGTGGCGGGCACGCCCGCCTACCTGGAGCCGGACGCCGTCGTGGTGCACCCCGGCGGCCGCTGGACCGTCGTGGAGATCAAGTCCTTCCCGATGATCGACGGGGCCGCCGACGCCGCGAAGGTGGGCGCCGCCGCACGCCAGGCCGCCGTGTACGTGCTGGCCCTGGAGACGACCGCCGGGAAGCTGGCCGGCGCCGAGGTCGGGCACACGGCGCTGCTGGTCTGCCCCAAGGACTTCTCCAACGTGCCCACCGCCGCGCCCGTCGACGTCCGCCGGGAGCGCGCCGTGACCCGCCGCCAGCTGGAGCGCCTCGCCCTGGTCGAGGAGCTGGCCGCGGAGCTGCCCGAGGGGCTGAGCTTCGACCCGGCGCGGCCCGCCGCGGAGCTGACCGAGGCCGTGTCCGCCATCGCCGCCGCGTACGCCCCCGAGTGCCTGGCCGCCTGCGAGCTGGCCTTCCACTGCCGGGAGCGGTCCCGCGCCGCGGGGGATCCGGCCGCGCTGGGCCGTTCCGTACGGGGCGAGCTGGGCGGGCTGACCACCGTCGAGGCGGCCCTCGCCGCCGCGGCCGGCGGGCCGTGCTCCGCCGAGGGCCCCGCCGGGGATCCGACCGCGGCCGCGCTGCACCGGGCGGCCCGGCTGCGCGCCGAAGCCCTGGACCTGGCCGCCGCCCGGCCGCCGCACCACGCCCCGGAGGGCCCCGAATGCCCCTGCTGAGCACCCTGGCCCGGCTGGAGGCGGTCCGCGCGGGCCGAGCCCAGCCGCTCGCGACCGTACGGCACCGCCATCTGAGCGAGCGCCCGCTGGTCCTCGTACCGCTGACCACGGCCGGTGAGGCGGGGGCTCCGCTCGGCGCGATGCTGGGCACCGACCGGGACGAACCGCGGATCCTCGTCATACCGCAGCCCCGCGACCGGGACCTGCGCTGGGGGTTCCTGGCCGAACTGGCGGCGCAGGTCGTGCCGTACCTGGACTCGTACGCGGACGTCGTGGAGCCGGCCGAGCGGACCGAGACCGACCCGGAGAGCGGCAAGAAGGTCAAGGTCGAGGCCGAGCTGTGCGTGGACGCGCCGCAGATCATCGTGCCGAGCCGCGCGGGCATCGAGTACGTGCGCCTGCTCGGGCGGTCGATGCGGTTCCGGCGGACGGCCGAGGAGGATCCCGAGAACCCCTACCCGGCGCCCGCCCAGGTCCCGCTGCTGGGGCGATGGTTCACCCACCTCTCCGAGCGTTCCCGGGTGCCCGGCTCCTCCATGCTGCTGTCCGCCACTGAGCTGCTCGGGCGGCACTGGGCGACCGGCCAGAGCAACCTGGAGGACCAGCACCTCGGCGCGCTGCTGGGCTGGATCGACCCGCCCGAGGGCGCCTCGGGCGCCGAGTGGGCGCTGCGCGTGGAGCTCGCGCGGGACGGCAGCGGCCAGTTGCTCCACCCGCCGGCCGGTCCGGCCACCGACCCGGCCTTCGACAACAAGCTGCTGGCCCCGGCCATCGCCCGGTTCGACGCGGCCCGGGCGGCGGGCGGGACCCGCGACGGCGCCCAGGCGCGGCTCGCCGAACGGGCGGTCCACACCCTCGTCGCGGAGCAGATGCGCGACACCTGGCGGCAGACCTGGGAGGCGGTCGACCTGCTGCGCTCCCTGCCGCCCGGCGAGCGGACCGAGGAGCGCTGGACCCGCGACCGGTGGTCCTTCACCGGCCACCGGGACCGCGTCCGCGCGGGCGAACCGCCGCAGCCGCGCCGGGACGACGCGGTGACGGCGGCGCAGAAGCTGGCCACGCGCGAGACCGAGCAGGTACGCCTCGACGCGCAGGAGGCGCTGGACGATCCGCTCGTCATGGCGGGCCGGCGCCACGCGGGCGAGGCCTTCGCGGGCGAGGTCACCGAGGTGGTCATGGAGTGGACGGAGGCGAAGCGGCCGCGCCCGCGGCCGCTGGTGACGGTGGCCACCGAGGACCGGCCCCAACTGGCGGACGCAGGCGGCGGGAAGGTGTTCCGCTCGCTGGACGGGCGCCAGCAGGCCTTCGAGTTCGTCCGCCGCGAGGAGGACGGGCAGTTGGTGCTGCGCGTGCTCGACAAGATGGGCGCGGGCCGGGAGCCGGTCGAGGGCTCGGTGCCGGAGAAGGGCGACCGGGTCTGCTGGACGCTCTTCGAGCACGACGCGCGGGGCGGCCCGAAGCTGCCGGACCCGGAGCACACCCCGTGGACGCACGGCGGGCCCCCCGGGCACCTGAGCGCCGTACCCCTGCCCGACGCCGTGACCGACGAGGACCTGCTGTGACCGCCTTCGACCCCGGCGCGGCCGCCGCCGAGGCGACCGCCGCCATCCTGCGCGACACCCTGCACGGCACCGAGCGGGGCGTGGTCGTCGACTCCCCGCCCGGCGCGGGCAAGTCCACGCTCGTGGTCCGCGCCGCGCGCGAGCTGGCCGCGGCCGGACGCCGGCTGATGGTGGTGGCGCAGACCAACGCGCAGGTCGACGACCTGGTGCTGCGGCTCGCCGACAAGGACCCGGAGCTCAAGGTCGGCCGGCTGCACAGCAGCGACGGCGACGCGTACGACCCGGCCCTGCGCGAGCTGCCCTCGGTGGTGCTCTCCGCCAAGCCGGGGGACCTCGCCGAGCTGCCGATCACCATCTCCACGGCGGCGAAGTGGGCCTACGTCAAGGACGTCGAGCCCTGGGAGCACGCCATCGTCGACGAGGCGTACCAGATGCGCTCGGACGCGCTGCTGGCGGTGGCCGGGCTGTTCGACCGGGCGCTGTTCGTGGGCGACCCGGGGCAGCTGGACCCCTTCAGCGTGGTCGGCGCGGAGCAGTGGGCCGGGCTGTCCTACGACCCTTCGGCGTCGGCGGTGTCCACCCTGCTGGCGCACAACCCGCAGCTGCCGCAGCACCGGCTGCCGGTGTCGTGGCGGCTGCCGGCGACGGCCGCGCCGCTGGTCTCCCGCGCCTTCTATCCGTACACGCAGTTCCGCAGCGGTACGGACCACGGCGAGCGGAGCCTGAGGTTCGGGGTCGCGGGTGACGGCTCGGGCCCGGACCGGGTGCTGGACGAGGCCGCCGCGTCGGGGTGGGGGCTGTTGGAGCTCCCGGCGCGGCACACGCCCCGTACCGACCCGGAGGCGGTACGGGCGGTGGCCCTGGTGGTGCGCCGGGCCCTGGACCGCGGGGCGGTCTCCACCGACGAGCAGTCGCCGGGGCCGGTCCCGCTGACGGCCGACCGGATCGCCGTCGGCACCGCCCACCGCGACCAGGCCGCGGCGGTCCGCGCGGCGCTGGCGGCGCTGGGCGTCACGGGGGTCACGGTGGACACCGCGAACCGGCTCCAAGGCCGCGAGTACGACCTCACGGTGGTGCTGCACCCGCTGTCGGGCCGCCCGGACGCGACGGCCTTCCACCTGGAGACGGGCCGGCTGTGCGTGCTGGCCTCGCGGCACCGGCACGCCTGCGTGGTGGTGGCCCGGGCGGGCATCGCGGAGCTCCTGGACGACCACCCCTCGACCGAACCGGTCCAACTGGGCGTGACGGTGAAGTTCCCGGACGGCTGGGAGGCGAACCACTCGGTCCTCGCCCACCTCGCGGAGCACCGGGTCCCCTGGCAGCTCTAGGGCCTGTCCCGCGGCCCCACGTGCGCTCTTGCGCGGCATTGGACAATGGACGGTGGCCCACTCGGCCGTACGGATCCACCCGCACGGCACGCACGCAGAGCAAGCACAGCAGGCACAGCACGGCACGCACGCACAGCACGTACAGGAGGACACGCATGGCAGAGCCCGAGCGGACCGAGCGCAGGCTTCGGCCCGCACCGCTGCTCTTCGAGCCCGCCGAGGCCGTCACCGATCCGGAGCACTTCTTCGACCTGGAGTCGATCGAGGACCCGCGCGAGTTGCTGACCCGCGCGACCGAGCTGACGGTCGCCTTCCGGGCGGCCCAGGACCGGGCCGTGGAGTTCCAGGCCCTGGCCGCGGCCCAACTGGCGGACCCGCGCCGCTTCGACCGGCTCGCTCCGGCGGCCATCGCGGAACAGGCCCAGTGGACCGAGGACTACGCCCGCAAGATGATCGAGTTCGGTGAGTCGCTCCTGCGGGGCGGCGAAGCGGACGCCTCCTGACTGCGGCGTACGTCACACATGGCATATGCGAAGCGCAAGATACCCCAACACGCCCCGCGCCGTCCCGGTTTCCGGTAACTCCCGGAAACCGGAACGCTACGGCGGGTAGACCTTGGCATATGACGACCCTGACCGGCTGCCCCGCCCTCGACGTACGCACCGCCGCGCCCGCCGCCGCCCACGTCACCCCGACGGGCGCCGCCTGGCTCGCCTCCGCCTCGGCCCGCCCGGGCAGCACCCTCGCGGCCTGGCAGGCCCGGCCCACCGCGCCCGCGGTACTGCCCTGCGGGACCGCCTTCGACGTCGTCAACGTCCCGCTCGTCCTCGGCCGCCGGATGCTCGACCTGCTCTGGCACGAGGGCCCCGGCTCCGGGCCGGCCGCGGTGCACCGCGGCCGGATGCTCCTGTTCGCTTCCCCCGGCACCGCCCACCGGCTCCCGGCCCTGCTGGCCTGGGAGGAGTGGGGCACCCCCGTCCCCGCGCCGCTGTGCCACGGCCACGGCGACGCCGTCACCGTGCCCCCGCTGGCCGCGACTCCCGGGCCGTCGCGCTGGCTCGTGGCCCCCGACACGCGACTGCCCTGGCTGCCCGGGCCCGAGGCGCTGCTCTGGTCGCTGGTGCGCGCCGCCCGGGCTGCCGGAGCTGCGGATATCGATTTTTCGGATCGCCGATCCGGGTGCTAATGTCTACGACGTCAGGCAGGCGCCGCTAGCTCAGTTGGTTAGAGCAGCTGACTCTTAATCAGCGGGTCCGGGGTTCGAGTCCCTGGCGGCGCACAGACAGAGAAAGGCCCCCACGCGAGTGGGGGCCTTTCTTGTCTTCCCGCTCCTGTCTTCCCGCCGCCTCGCCGCTACGTCGTGACCTTCACCGTGTACGCGCCCGACTGGGTCCGGTCCGCCACCTCGATCGTGATCCGCTCGCCCGGCACCGTGAACCTCTCCCCGACCTCCAGCGGCGCGTCCGCCAGCGGCGGGTACACCGACCGCTCCCAGCAGGCCTCGGTGTCCGGATGCGCGTCCATCACCTCGATCGGCCCGCCGCCCGACACGGCCTCGTTGCGGACCCGGTAGACGAGCACGCCCTCCGTACAGGTCTCCCCGTCATTGCCGGTGGAGCCGCGCGCCTCGATGGCGATGGCGCTGCCGGAGCCCGTACGGATCACCGCCAGCCGGGTCCCGCCCGTACCGCCCTGCCGGGGGGCCTCGGCCAGCGGCTGGAGCGTGTGCAGGGAGGAGCCGGACCGCACGCAGGCCACCTGGGAGTCGTCCAGCCAGCCCAGCTTCCACTTGTGCCAGGCGAAGAGGTCCGGGGCCATGCCGAACTGGCTGCCCATGACGTCCCAGTCGCCGACGTAGGTGTCCCAGTCCCCCTTGCCGTCGGTCGGCCGATGGTAGAGGTCGGGCAGGTCGAAGACGTGCCCGGTCTCGTGCGCCAGGACGTTCCGGTCCGGCGGATGCTTCTCGAACACGGTGACGATCCGGCGCAGCTGCGCGCCGTCCGCGACGATCGGCCGCTCGAAGTTGACGACCTTGGTGGCGTCCGAGTCCACGCCGGGCGCGTCCGGGTCGGCGATGAAGTACACGACGTCGTACTGGTTGAAGTCCACCTGCGGGTCGGCGGCGGCGACCGCGTCGCGCAGGTAGGCCGCCCGGTTCCCTGGGGCCCAGTCGCGCTGTATCCCGTACGCGGTGGACGACTTGGGCATCTGGATCCACCGCTTCTGCGGGTGCGGGACCAGGCGGAACCGACCGTAGGAGGCCCGCTCGAAGAAGTCGCTGGTCGCCGGGAAGTAGTCGCCGGTCAGCTGCTGCGTGGTGAGCGTGGTCCGGTGGTCGGGGAAGGAGAGGAAGACCATGACCGCGTTGAGCGTGCGCTCGGGTTTGGGGTAGGCGGCGTTCCAGGTGTCCAGACCCAGGGAGTGGTGCGCCGAGGTGCGGGCCAGCTCGCAGGGGCCGGCCCCGGTGACGGCCACCGCGGGTCCCGCGACGAGCGACATGGCGGCCAGCGCCGTCAGGGAAGTGAGCGCCGCCGCAGTACTTCGCATGCGGGAGCGGTCCACTCCCCCGGGTGTCTGCTGTCGCGGCACATCGACCTCCGGTGGTGGATTCGTACCCTCTTCATCCACCTTGAGGCGATTGTCTTACTAACGCCCTGTTCCGCTGCCCCACAAGAGTGAGCACTACGGCAAGCCGGTGACGTCTCACCTCGGGCACATGCCTACGGAAAGTTACTACCGGTCACGTGAGATCAGCTGCTGCCATCGGTGCTCAGAGCCGCGCAGGATCGATCGCCCGGCGCCGGTCCGACGTTCCGTCAGCGCGGCGTCAGCCCAGGGAAGTGCCGTGCCCCACACGGCGACGCCGCTGGATAGGGCCGTCCGGCAGCCTCTATGATTCGGCACACTTTCCTGCACGGACACTCACAAGCAATGCGGGGCCAACGGTGAGCGGAACCCCAGACGGAACCGGTTCGGCGGCCGACAGCATCCGATCGGCCGTTACGGAGCGTCACAACACGGTGTCGGCAACGGCAATTCCGGTCCGATCCGAGTCCGAACTGCACGATTACCGGGCCGCCTTCAACGCGGCCCACCTCGCCATGGCCGTCGTCGACCGGGACGGCCATGTCGTGGCCGCCAACCAGGCCCTCGCGGGCCTGCTCGGCACCGAGCCGCACGCGCTCGTCGACCAGTCCGCCGCCGACCTGGTGGACCTGGCCGCGGAGGCCCGCACCTGGCAGGCGTACCGCGAGGTCCTGCGCGGCCGCCAGGCCAGACTGCGCTGCACCCGCCGGCTCAAGCACCCCGACGGGCACTCGCTGTGGACCGAGGTGACGGTGGGGCCGGTCCCGGGGACCCGTGACGTCCTGCTGTCCGTCGCCGACATCAGCGACCGGCGCGACCTCCAGGCCCGGCTGCGGCACCTC
Source organism: Streptomyces sp. NPDC037242 (assembly GCF_055604165.1). Lineage (NCBI taxonomy): Bacteria > Bacillati > Actinomycetota > Actinomycetes > Kitasatosporales > Streptomycetaceae > Streptomyces > Streptomyces sp. NPDC037242. Next base: position 74,890 of record NZ_JBVJUY010000018.1, on the reverse strand, counting down.
CAGATGCACGACCCCGTCACCCGGCTGCCCAACCGGGCGCTGTTCTTCGAGCGGCTCTCCACCGCCCTGGAGGCCTCTTCGTACGAGCACGGCGGCACCGGTCGGATCGGGCTGTGCTACCTGGACCTCGACGGGTTCAAGGCCGTCAACGACACCCTCGGCCACCGCGTCGGGGACCGGCTGCTGACCGCGGTCGCGGCCCGGCTGACCCAGTGCGCCGACCAGTCCGGGTACGGGCGCACGGGCGGACACCTGGTGGCCCGGCTCGGCGGCGACGAGTTCGCACTGCTGGTCGAGGAGTCCACCGGCACCGAGCAGCTCGCGGACCTGGCGCGCAGCGTACTGGCCGCCTTGCAGGAGCCCTTCGACCTGGCCGGGCAGCGGCTGTCGGTCTCCGCCTCGATCGGTGTGGTGGAGCGCGACGCGGCCGGGACCTCGGCGACCGGGCTGATGCAGGCCGCGGACACGACGCTGTACTGGGCCAAGGCGGACGGCAAGGCCCGCTGGACCCTCTTCGACCCGGAGCGCAACGCGCACCGCATGACGCGCCAGGCACTGTCCTCGACGCTGCGGCCGGCCGTGGAGCGGGGCGAGTTCGCGCTGGAGTACCAGCCGCTGGTGGATCTGGAGAGCGGGGCGGTGCGCGGGGTCGAGGCCCTGGTGCGCTGGAACCACCCGCAGTTCGGCACGCTGACGCCGAATCGGTTCATCGGAATTGCGGAAGAGGACGGCTCCATCGTCCAGTTGGGGCGCTGGGTGCTGCAGACCGCCTGCCGACAGGCCAGGCGCTGGCAGATCGAGCAGCCCAGCGACTCCCCCGTCTTCGTGTCCGTCAACGTGGCGGTGCGCCAGGTGTGGGACTCCGACCTGGTCGGCGACGTCGCGGAGATCCTGGCCGACACCGGACTGGCGCCGCAGCTCCTGCAATTGGAGCTGACGGAGTCGGCGGTGATGGGCTCGGCCGGGCGGCCGCTCCAGGCCCTCCAGGCACTGAGCGACATGGGGGTGCGGATCGCCATCGACGACTTCGGCACCGGGTACTCCAACCTCGCCTACCTCAGCCGGCTGCCGGTGTCGGTGCTGAAGCTGGACGGCTCCTTCGTCCGGGGCTTCCGCTACGAGGAGGGCACCCACCCGAACCCGGCCGACGAGACCATCGTGGAGGCGCTGGTCCAGCTCGCGCACCGGCTGGGCCTGACGGTGACGGCGGAGTGCGTGGAGACCGCCGGCCAGGCGGCCCGGCTGCGCCGCGTCGGCTGCGACACCGGGCAGGGCTGGCTGTACTCGCGCGCGGTGGCCCCGGAGCGGATCGCCGAGATGATCGCCGACCGGCCCGGCACCCTCCCGTGACGCGGCGCACGGCCGCCCCCGCCCCCCTGGGGAGGAGGCGGGGGCGGCCGGCGCTCGGCGCGGGGTGGGGGGATCAGCAGGCGCCGAGGTCCTTCCAGACACCCCATTCACCGGTGGTGCCGGGCACCTCGTTCTGCGTCCACCACTGGGCCTTCCACTTGCGGCCGTTGTACGAGACCTCGCTGCCACCGGTGTAGATGGTGCCCGCGACGTAGGCCGCGGCGGTGCAGCCCGTGGTGGGCGGCGTCGTCGGGGGCGTGGTCGGAGGCGTGGTGGGCGGCGTCGTCGGAGGCGTCGTGGGCGGGGTGGTGGGCGGCTGCGTGGTCCCGCCGAGGGCGTCCGAGATCTGGTTCAGCAGGGTGGTGTTGGCGTCCAGACCGAGCAGGGAGTACATCATCGCGCCGGCCAGGCCGCGCTGCTTGCCGTAGTCGACGCGGGCCTGGATGGACCGCTGGTTCAGGCCGGTGAAGAACTCGCCGTCCTTGAAGAAGTACGAGGCCTTGGCCTGGTCGTCCCAGAAGGTGTTCGCCGGGCTGTCGACGATCCCGCCGAGCTCCTTGTACAGCGCGATGCCGGCCTGCTGGCTGGTCGGCCGGGCCCCGGAGGCCTGGCTCGCCGGCTGGGCGAGGCCGTTGGTGGCGCCGGCCTGCACGCCCTTCCAGCCGCGGTAGTAGAACTCGTAGCCCAGGGTCAGCTTGTTGGCGGGGAAGCCGCCCGCGATCCCGTAGGCCGCGTTGCCGTCGATCCAGGAGTCGATGGCGTTCTTGATGCTGTACTTCTCGCTGCCCGGCGCGATCGGGTCGGTCGGGTCGGCGGAGGAGGGCAGCAGCGGGGACTGGTGGTACGTCGGCCCGTCGGAGTCCCAGGCGCCGTGCATGTCGTACGTCATGATGTTCGCGTAGTCGAGGTACGCGCCGATCTTGTCCGTCTCGATGTACTTGATCTTGTCCTGGCCGGCCGGGAGCGCGGAGGTCAGCAGGTACTTCTTGCCGCCGTTGGCCGCGCCGTGGGCGTCGAGCTGGGTGCGGAACTCCTTGAGCAGGAGCGTGAAGTTCTGCTTGTCCTCGGGGGCGTAGTGGTTGCCGAGGTGGCCGCCGGACGAGCCCGGGTACTCCCAGTCGATGTCGATGCCGTCGAAGATCCCGGCCGCGCTGCCGACACCGCCGTAGCCGCCCTCGACCGGCAGGTTGCCCTTGATGTACTGGTCGATGCAGGAGGAGACGAGCTTCTTGCGGGAGGCGTCGGTCTTGGCCGCGTCGCTGAAGTACTTCGAGTACGTCCAGCCGCCCAGCGAGATGTTGATCTTCAGGTTCGGGTACTTGGCCTTCAGCTGCTTGAACTGGTTGAAGACGCCGACGATCGGCTGGTCCCACTTGTCGGCGACCCCGCTGACGCTGTCCGCGGCGCTGAAGGACTTCTGGTAATCGGCGTACGAGTCGCCCGCGCCGTCGCCGGCGTTGGGGTTGTTGTCGTCGCCCGCCGCCTTGTTCGCCTCGAAGCAGGTGAGGTCGGTGGGGTGGATGTTGCCGAACGAGTAGTTGATGACGTCCAGCTTGCCCGCTATCCCACGGGTATCGAGGTGCTTGGGATAGAAGGCGTTCCCGTACACGCTCCACTGGTCGTAGTAGGCGATCTTGACGTTGCCGGCCGCGGCGGCGGCCGGGGCGTCCGCGGCCGCCGCGGTACCGAGCCCCGCGAAGGTGGCCAGCGCTCCGGCTGCCAGCGCGGCCGTGGCGGCGGCCGCGATGAGGGGTTTACGGATGTGCATGAACTGTCTCCGGGGGGTGGGAGGGGAGAGCAATCGATTCAGGTGGGAGAAGTGATAGCGATCACGCAAGGCCCGCGTCAATGGTTTGGACCAAAGAAGGACTAGACCACTCACGGCCCACATCCCCACGTCAGAGACTTGAGGGCACGTCAAAAACCGCCCGCCACCCCGGGTGACGAGCGGTTTAAGGTTGTCTTCAGCCATGCTCCCGCAAGGTTTCGGCAACAAACCAGCCGAACTGCGTTTCCACGCGGTCAACCGGCCGCGGGGGCCTCCACCGGCATCCCGTACGCATCTGCGACGAGCCCGTACGAGCGCAGCCGGGCTTCTCCGCTGTGGGCGTTCGAGGTCAGCATCAGCTCGTCGGCGCCTGTCCGCTTCGCGAGGTCGTCGAGTCCGGAGCGGACCTCGTCGGGGGTGCCGTGGACGATGTTGGCCATCCACCCGTCGACGAACTCCCGCTCCGCCGGGGCGAAGGGGTACGCGGCCGCCTCCTCGGGCGTCGGGATCAGCCCGGGCCGCCCCGTGCGCAGCCGGAGCATCGACAGGGCGCCCGTCAGCACCTGGGCGCGGGCCGCCCCGGCGGTGTCGGCGGCGAGCGCCGCGACCCCGATCACGGCGTACGGGGCGTCCAGCACGGCCGAGGGGCGGAAGCTCTGCCGGTAGAGGTCGAGCGCGGGCAAGGTGCCGGCTGCCGAGAAGTGGTGGGCGTACGCGAAGGGCAGCCCGAGCTCGCCCGCGAGCCGGGCGCTGAACCCGGAGGAGCCGAGCAGCCACAGCGGCGGCCGTCCGGCCGGGCCCTGCACCGGGCCCGGTACGGCGTGCACCCGGGTGTAGGGGTGCCCGTCGGGGAAGTCGTCGTCCAGGAACCGGGTGAGCTCCGCGAGCTGGCGGGGGAACTCGTCCGGGGCGTCGCCCTGTCGCCCGGGCCCGCGCAGCGCGGCGGCCGTGCGCCCGTCGGTACCCGGCGCCCGCCCGAGCCCGAGGTCGATCCGCCCCGGCGCGAGCGCCTCCAGGGTGCCGAACTGCTCGGCGATGGCGAGCGCGGCGTGGTTGGGCAGCATGACCCCGCCCGAGCCGAGCCGGATCCGGGAGGTGTGCGCGGCCAGGTGGGCCAGGATCACGGCCGGGGAGGAACTGGCGACCCCGGGCATCGAGTGGTGCTCGGCGACCCAGTGGCGGTGGTAGCCGCGGGACTCGGCGAGCTTCGCGATCTCCACGCTGGTGCGCAGCGAGGCGTGGGCCGTGCTGCCCGCGCCGACGGTGACGAGGTCGAGGACGGACAGGGGTACCGGGGCCCGGCCGAGGGCCGTGCCCCGGATGCCGCCCTGGTCCGGGCGGCGCCCGCCGCGACTCCCCTGCTGCTGTGCGTCCCCGGTGTCACTCATCGTCGCTCCCGCCTCGTTGTGCCGTTCGTACGACATCCGTACACGTCCGTACGAAGATTTCGAACTCTCGACGGCGGCCCGGCATTCCCGGCGCTCCGGGACAACGCGCGTGACCATGGCATATGCCAGGCGGGTAGATCCAGGCAGGGGGACATGATTGAGCCATCAATCTCATCAACAGGCGCTCCACGTGGGCCTCTTGATGGCTATCGTGGTAGGGCAAGCGGTAACAACCTGCTAGGGGGAAACCGTGGCGCTGAAGCCCGAGCCGACCGCGCCGTTCCACTCGGTGCAGTACGCCCTGCGCGTACTCGAAACGGTCGCCCGCCATACCGGCGGCGTGACCGATGTACAGATCGCACGAGAGACCGGCCTGCCCGCGGTCCATCTCGCGCCGATGCTCCTCATGCTGCGCCGGGAGGGGTACGTGCTCCAGGTGTCGGACGGCGCCTACGCGATAGGCGACTCCCTGGTGCTGCTCGGCTCCGGAGTGGACCGGCAGACGGCCCTGCAGAGCAAGCTGCAGGAGACCCTGGACCGGCTGCGGGACTCGGTGGGTGCGGCGGTCTACATCAGCCGGTACGTGGACGGCGAGGTCCGGATCACGCAGTTCGCGGACAGCCCCCGCACTCCGAAGGTGCACGAGTGGGTCGACTTCCGCTCTGCTGCGCACGCCAGCGCGGTCGGCAAGTGCCTGCTGACCCAGCTCGACCTGAACGGGCGGCGCGACCACCTGTCCCGCCACAAGATCGCCCGGCTGACGTCGAAGACGATCGTCAACGAGCGGATCCTCTTCTCGAAGCTGGACAGCCAGCCCGCCACGGTGCCGATGCTGGACCTCCAGGAGTACGCGGTGGGCACCGTCTGCGCGGCCGTCCCGATCACCGCCGGCTCCTCGGTCGGCTGCCTGGCCCTGTCGCTGCCGGTCGAGCATGCCCACCGGCTGCGGGCCGCGGCCGACACCCTGAACCGCAAGGCCGCACCACTGCTGCTGTCGCTCACCCTGTGACCCCTGCGGCGCCCGGCCGGACGGGGAGGCCCGGAAAACACTTCGGGCGGTTCCCGGTGAACCGGAAACCGCCCGAAGGACAGGTGCGCCGCCAGGGACTCGAACCCCGGACCCGCTGATTAAGAGTCAGCTGCTCTAACCAACTGAGCTAGCGGCGCCTGCTGACAGAGAAAATACTACCTGGTCATCCGGGGTGCTCAAAACCATCACCCGCGCTCCAGGAGGACCAGGCGCTCCTGGGCCCGGTAGGCCGCGAGGAGCCCGGCCAGCGCCGCCTCGTCCAGGAGCCGGTACGCCGCCTCCCCCCGGGGCCGCCACCACACCGGGTCCGGGCCGCGGGCGCCTCCCGGCGACGGCCGGGGGAGGAAGCCCGCGCGGCGCAGGCCGACCCGGTGGACCTTGTTCGTCGCCGTGGTCGGCATGGCTTCGAGTACGCGGACGTAGCGCGGGGCCATCTTGGTGCCCAGGTCCGGCTGCGCGGCCAGGAAGGCCGCGAAGGCGTCCGGCGAGAAGCTCGCCCCCTCGCGCAGGGCCACGGCCGCCATGACCTGATCGCCCGCGACCTCGTCCGGGACCGCGTACACGGCGACCGCGGCCGCGTCGGACCAGCGGGCCAGGATGTTCTCGATCACCGCCGCGGCCAGGTTCTCGCTGTCGACGCGCAGCCGGTCGTCGGTGCGGCCCGCGAAGTAGAGGAAGCCGTCCGCGTCGCGGAAGAAGAGGTCCCCGGTCCAGTACCAGCCCTCGCGGGTCCGCGCGGCCTCCGCGTCCGGGTTGCGCCAGTACCCCTCGAAGAGGCTGCGGCCCTTGTTGACCAGCTCGCCGATCGCCTCGGCCCCGTTGAGCAGGCGGCCCCGCGGGTCGAGGACGGCCGCCGGGCACTCCAGGCCGGTCCCGGGGTCGATGACCGCCAGGTCGTCCCCCGCCCCGGCGCGGCCCAGTGCGCCCGGCGGGGTGTCCGGGGTGCGCTGTACGGAGGCTCCGCCCTCCGTGGCCCCGTAGCCCTCCACCAGCCGGACCCCGAAGCGCTCGGCGAAGCGCGCCGCGTCCACGGCGCCCGCCTCGGTGCCGAAGCCCAGGCGCAGCGCGTGCTCGCGGTCCTCCGGGCGGGGCGGGGTGGCCAGGAGGTACTGGACGGCGCGGCCGACGTAGGTGAAGTACGTCGCCCCGTACGCCCGGACGTCGTCGAGGAACGCGGACGCCGAGAAGCGGCGGCGCAGCGCCACCGAGGCCCCGCCGGCCAGCGCGGGCAGCCAGTCGGCGATGACGGCGTTGCCGTGGAACATCGGCATGCAGATGTAGTGGACGTCGTCCGGGGTGACCGCGAACTGCCGCGCGAGGGAGCCCCCGGCGCCGGCCAGCCGGCCCTGGGTGCAGATGGCCGCCTTGGGGGCGCCCGTGGAGCCCGAGGTGAAGTAGAGCAGCAGCCGGTCCTGCGGGCCGGGCGGGCGGCCGCCCAGCGTCGCCGCGCCGGGTTCGGCCGCCGCGTACGGGGCGAGCAGGGCCGCGTACTCCTCGGTGTCGGTCACCAGGATCCGTACGCCGGGCAGCGCGAGCCCGTCGAGGAGCGGCAGGTGGGTCCGCTCGGTCACCAGGATCCGGCAGTCGGTGTGCAGGATGTCGCGGGCCAGCTCCGGGCCGCGGCGGGTGGGGTTGATCCCGGCGACGGCGGCCCCCGCGAGGGCCGCCGCGCCGAGCCAGAACGGGAATTCGGGGGTGTTGTCGAGCAGCACCCCGACGTGCGGTTCCGCCCGCGGCGGCAGGAGGTCGACGAGCAGCGCGGCGCGCGCGGCGGCCTCCTGGGCGGTCCGGTGGCGGCTGAGGACGGTCTCCTCGAATGCCAGTCCTGGCCGGTGGTCGCCCCATTGGCGCGCGATGAGCTCCGCGACGGTTCCGGATGTCGTCCGCATGCCGCCGGAGGGTAGCTGACGTATCGTCAGAATTGAACGTCGGAACAGGCGTAGAAGGCGTTCGCCGTGTCGTTGACCGTCCAGACCGCCAGGATCAGGTGCCGGCCGCTCTTGCCGCTCGGCATCGCACCCTGGTGGACGGTGGTCATGGCGGGGCGGGCCCCGTTGTAGGCCACCGTGAGGAAGGGCTGGGGTTCGAGGTCGGCGCGGGTGAGGGCCCGGGTGCCGGTCCAGCCGTTCTTGGTGACGTAGTACTTGAAGTCGGTGGTGGAGTGGTTGGCGGTGAACTGCCACCGGAAGCCGTAGCTCTGCCCGCTGGTCACCTTGGTGGTGGGCCAGGCGCCGCCGCGGGGGTTGTCGAGCTCCGCGAACTGCGTGAGGCCGGCGGAACATATCTTGCCGTCGGCGGGGCCCGCGGCCGGGAACCCCTTGAGGCCCTCGACGCTCTGCGGCTCCCACTGGATGGCTCCGCAGTCGGCGACGGTCCTGTTGGCGCAGAGCTTCTGGCGGCTGATGGGGGTGTCGGTGTAGCCGTGGCTGCTCGCGGTGGGGGCCGTGAGGAGCGTGAGGGCGGTGACGACGCCGAGGCCGACCGCGGCGGCACCGGCCTTCCCGGCCTGGCCGGATCTGGGCATGCGGATGTTACGCATGATGCTCCTTGAACGTGGGGGGAGTTCGACGAGAGCGTGCGCACGCGTGGGGATGTTTAGGTCTAGACCAAGTCCCAGATTATTGACGGGAGTTGGCCATGTCCATACCAACGGAAGAACGGGTGGTCCGGTCCTTTCCGGCTCCACCCGTTCTCCTGGCTCCGCGCGGCGGCCCGTCCCGCCGCTGCCGGCGCGTCGCGACCTACTCCGCGCGCCCCGTGTAGAAGGCGACCGTGAGGTCCTTCACCAGCGCCTTGCGCTCGTAGTCGTCCAGCTCCACGAGCCCGCGCGAGGTGAGGCGGTGCACGGTGTCGTCGACCGCGTCCACCACCGAGGTCAGCACGGTGTCCCGGTGCTTGGCGTCGATCGCCGCGACCCGGCGCCGCCGCATGGCCTCGGCGACCTCGGGCGCGTACTCGATCCGGGTCGGCTGCGCCGAGTACACCTCCACGCCCACGGCCTCGGTCTCGGCCGCCAGCATCCGGGTCAGCGCATCGCCGACGGCCTCGGCGTCGCGCAGGGTCGGGGCGTCCTCGTGGAAGGCGTCGGCCGGGAGCTGGGACAGCACCCGGGCCATGGCCGATTCCACCTGCTCGGCCAGGTACTCGGTGTGGTCGGCGACGGCGAGCGTGGCGCGCGCGGTGTCCTTGACCTGCCAGACGACCTGGACGACGACCTGGAGGGCGAGGCCTCCGGAGTCGACGGCGGGCATCGGATCGCTGCGCCAGTGCCGTAGCCGTACGTCGACCCGGCGGCGCAGGAGCAGGGGGCTGACCCAGGTCAGGCCGGTACGGCGGACCGTGCCGCGGTAGCGGCCGAAGAGGGTGAGCACCCAGGCGTGGCCGGTCCGGGCCCGGCCGAGTCCGCCGAGGGCGAGGAGGGCGACGATGCCGAGGAAGGCGAGCGGGGGCCAGTGCGCCGCCTGGAGCCCCCGGTAGGCGCGGGGGGTCGCGCCGAAGGCGGCCACGAGCGAGGCGGGGACGGCTCCGGCCCGCCAGAGGACCGCCGCGCAGCCGGTGAGGGCGATCCCGCCGACGGCGACCCCGATCCAGCCGGGGATGACGGGGCCGTGGTGCTCGCGGAGCCGGTCGTCCCCGCGGGGCACCCGGCGTCCGGGGGCGGCCCGGCGGCCGGCCGGGCGCCCGGCCGGCGCGGCTTGGGCGGGGGCCATGGCCTGTGCGGCCCCGCGGAAGGGCAGGTGCACCGGCACGTCGGTCACCGCGGTGCCGGTGCCGCGGCCGGCGGCGGGCAGCTCCGGCACGTCGTCCCCCATGCCCCGGGCCACGGCCCGGGCAACGATGTCCGCCACCGCGGGCCCGGCTTGCGCCGGGTCGGGCTCGTCCCGTACGTACGGGGCCGCGGGCTCGGGGGTCGGCGTCGGCGGCTGCGCCACGGCCAGGGCCACGGGGGCGGGCCAGGGCTCGGGCGCGGACTCGGACTCGGGCGGCGCGGCCTCGTCCGCGGAGCGGGCGTGCTGCTCCGCCCCGGCGGACACCACCGCGGGCCAGGGGTGGCGCTGCCCGCACGCGGGCTCGGCCGCGAGGACGGCTTCGGGCGTGCGCAGGCGCTGGGTGGCCACGTCCGCGTGGGCCGCCTCGTCCTGCGGGTGCGGGATGTCCACCCCCGGCGCCGGTGAAGCGGCGTGGACCGCTCCGGCCTCCGTCTCCCCCCGCGCCGCCGGCACGTCGCAGACCGGCAGCACCGCGCCTTCGGCCACCGGCACCACGGCTCGCGGCGCGGGCTCCGGCGCGAGACCCGGAACGGGTTCCGGGGCGAAGCCGGAGCCCAGTCCCGGCGCGAGGCCGGACGCGGGTTCTGGCACGAAGCCCGAGCCGAGGCCCGGCGTGAAACCGGCCGCGGGTTCCGGCGCGAAGCCCGCGCCGAGGCCGGGCGCGAAGCCGGAGGCGGGTTCCGAGGCGAAGCCCGGCGCTCGGCCCGGCGCAGGTTCCGGTGCGCAGCCCGAGCCGAGACCCGGCGCAATGCCGGACGCGGGTTCCCGGGCGGAGCCCGACTCGGCGTCCGACGCCAGGCCCGGGGCGAGGCCCGGCGCGAAACCGGACGCGGATTCCCGGGCGAAGCCCGACTCGGCGTCCGACGCTCGGCCCGGCGCAGGTTCCGGCGCGCGGCCCGAGGCGAGGCCCGGCGCAAAGCCGGACGCGGGTCCCCGGGCGAAGCCCGACTCGACGTCCGACGCCAGGCCCGGGGCGAGGCCCGGGGCGGGCTCCGGCGCACGGCCCGAGGCGAGGCCCGGCGCGAAGCCGGACGCGGTTTCCCGGGCGGAGCCCGACTCGACGTCCGACGCTCGGCCCGGCGCAGGTTCCGGCGCGCGGCCCGAGCCGAGGCCCGGCGCGAAACCGGACGCGGGTTCCCGGGCGGAGCCCGACTCGGCGTCCGACGCCAGGCCCGGGGCGAGGCCCGGCGCCAGGCCCGGGGCGGGCTCCGGCGCACGGCCCGAGCCGAGGCCCGGCGCGAAGCCCGAACCGGCGGCGGGCGCGAGGCCCGAACCGGCGGCGGGCGCGAGGCCCGGGGTCGGTTCCTGCGCGGAGCCCGCGGCAGCGGCGGCGGGGGTCCGTAGGGCCGGGGGGACCTGGAGGGTGCCCGTGGTCGATGTGGTGCGCGTGGGGTACATCGTTGCCTCCGTCATGCGAACAGCCGGCGCCAGGTTTCCGGGCCCGGATAGCCATTGGCCGAGGCGCCGCGCCAGCCCTGGGCGCGCTGGAAGGCCTCGACGCTGCGGCGGTCGGCCTCGCTCCAGCGGGGGCCCGGGCCGGACGTGTAGTTCTTGCCGAAGCCCTTCTTCACCAGCTGGCGGCCAAGGGCGGTGATGGACGGGTGGGACGCCCCGGGACGGAAGGCGGCCCGCCCCGGGTAGGCGGGGACCCCCGACGGGCCCGGTGCGCCCACCGCGCTGCCCGGCGTCGGCGGGATGTCCTTGCCCTGGTGGAGGGCCAGCAGCCGCCAGGTGTACTCGCCCGGGATGCCGTCGGCGTCCGCGCCCGTCCAGCCCTGGGCCCGCTGGAAGGCCTGGGTGGCCAGCCGGTCGGAGTCGGTCCACAGCTTGCCCGCGCCCTGGGGGTAGAAGCGGGCGCCGCCGCGCTCGATCAGCATCGCGCCGAGCTGGGCGACGTACTCGTTTTTGGCGCCGGGGCCGAACTTCGACGCGCCGGGGAAGGTCGCCGAGACCACCGGCTTGGCGCCCGGCGCGGGCGGTTCGGCGGGCGGGGGCTCTGGCACGATCCCGCCCGTCACCCCGTTGAACCGGTAGGGGATGTACTTCGCCGAGTTCTCCCAGTACCCGTACGGCGTAGCCTGCTTCCGCGTCGTCGGCCGGGTCTGTTCGTAGGCGATGTAGTGGCCCCGGGTCTCGTCGACCCAGCCGCCGAAGAGCACGACGTGCGAGCCCTTGTTGGGGTCCGCCGGGTTGTGGAAGAGCAGCATGTCCCCCGGCAGCAGCTCCTCCTTCGTGATCTTGGTGGCGAAGGTGTCGAGGCTGCCGGTCCACTCGTTCGTACCAAGGTTCCAGGCCATCGACACGTACCCCGAGCAGTCCTGCCGGTAGCCGTCCGTCCAGTACTCGGACATGCTGTAGGGGACCTGCGCGTCCAGCCACAGCTTCGCCCGCTTGATGATCGTCGTGCGGTCGATCCGCTTCACCGCGGGCGGCGCCCCCGGCCGCCCGGGCGTGCCCACCGGCCCCGGCTTCGCCGGACGGCCGTGCAGCGGGGACTTCGCGCCCTGCGGCGAACCGGGGTCGTCCAGCGAGACGGCCTCGGGGCTCTGCGCCGTCACCGCCACCGCGGCCCCGCCGCCACCGCCCAGGACCACCCCCGCCGCGGTGGCCAGGACCAGCGCCCGGCGGGCCCCGCGCGCGGCGGGGTGTCCGCCGTCGCGCAGCCGTATGGCCCGGCCGCGCGCGAGAGCGCGACGGCGCTGCGCGCAGCCCCGGCACACGCAGTCGCCGGCGGGCTCGTACTCCTCGAAAACGGGCATCGGCATCGACGTCGGCGTGCACACGTGCTTCGGAGGCTGCGTCGTCATGCGGTTCCGTCCACTCCCCTGCTCGTCCCCTACTGGCACTGATCGGGCGGGCCGTACCTGGCGGGGCGTCAGATAGGGCCGGGCCCAGACATATCGTGCACGATAAACACCTCAAACATGGGTTAATCGGACAACGCGGGCGCGGCTGGTCACGAGCACCACCGGAGGTGGGGTAGAGTTTTCCCTGTCAGCAAGCGCCGCTAGCTCAGTTGGTTAGAGCAGCTGACTCTTAATCAGCGGGTCCGGGGTTCGAGTCCCTGGCGGCGCACAGACGGAAGAAGCCCCTCGCAGCGAAAGCTGCGGGGGGCTTCTTCGTCGTGCCCTGCGGCCCTACAGTGGCGAGCGGGCCTCCCGCCGGTTCCCGGACTCCTCCCGCGCTCCGGGCATTCCCGCGCGGTCGAGGGCCGGCCGGCCGGCGGCCGGAGCGGAGCTTCCTCACGCCGCCGTGCCGGGCCGGATCCCGACGCCCGTCAGGTAGGCCGACACGACCACGTTCGCCGTGTACTGCTTGATCGTCTTGTCGTAGGTGCCGCCGCAGGTCACCAGCCTCAGCTCGGCCCGGCCCCTGACCCGCGGCCCGTAGGCCTTGTCCGGGTCGAAGCCCGCGCGCTCGTGGACCCGTACGTCCTCGATCGTGAACTCCGCGACCGATCCGTCCGTCCGCACCACGCGCACCTTGTCGCCCGGCTGCGCCGAGCTCAGGCCGTAGAACACCGCCGGCTTGGACTTCGTGTCCACGTGCCCGACCATCAGCGCGGTGCCGGCCGCGCCCGGCTGGGCGCCGCCGCGCCACCAGCCCACCGCGCCCGGCTGGTCGTACGGGGGCGGGTCGATCGCGCCTTGGGGGTCCAGGTCCCGGGCGATCACCGGGGCCTGGATGCCTATGGACGGTACGTCGACCCGCGCGGGCGCGGCCGCCGCCAGCGGGGCGTGCGCGACCGGCAGGCCCGGCAGCGCCACGCCCCCGGCCTGACCGGTGAGCGAGGCCGGGACCCCGGTGATCTCGCGGCCCCAGAGCCACAGCCCGAGCACCAGCACCGACCAGGCGGCGAAGGTCAGCAGCCGGCCGCCGCTGCTCGCCCGGCCCTCGTTCACTCGCCGCTGCGGCGGCGGCGCAAGGTCAGCGCCCGGCCCGCGACCGCCAGGGTGGCGACGGCGGCGAGGATGGCGCCGATCACCGTGTGCGGCAGGCCGGGGCCGTCGCCCTCGTGGTCGCGCTTGGCGGCGGCGGCCTGCTCGCCCGTCTGCGGCGCCGCGGCGTCGGCGGCGGCCTTGCCCTGGGCCTTGGCCTTGGCCGCCTCGGCGAGCTCCGCCTTCCGGGCGAGCTCCGCGGCCATGCCGCCGCCGCCCGCGTGGACCGGCCAGACGGGCGTGTGGTGCGGGTTGGGGTGGTGGTCGCGGCGGCGGACGATCTCGATGGAGCCCCACTCCCGGTCGCCGCCCCGGCCGCCGCACTTCACCCGGATGTCGTGCCGGCCCGGATCGGCCCAGGATCGGATCATCGCGTCACCCCACAGGGTGCGGCGGTCGTGGCCGGAGGACAGCCGGACCTCCGAGACGAACACGGAGGACTGGGCGACGGCCCAGTCGGCGTCACAGCCGTGGACGCGCAGTTTGACCTGCGCCCCCGGTTCGGCCGGGTTCGGGTCGGCCGAGACGCTGCCGCGGTTCCCCTCGTTCGCGAGGGCGATGGGCGCGGTCACGGCGGTGAGGGCCGTCAGGACGACGGCCACCCCGGCGGCACGGAGAGCGATCGGATCGGTGCGCATGGTGAACCTCCTCAACAAGGAGATTCACGCGCGACGCGCCGCTCCGCATCCGGAGCGGCGCTCTCTTGGCCCGTACGTGTCAGCCGAACGCGCTAAACGAGGTCGACCAGGTCAGCGATGGAGTTCACCGTCTTGGTGGGCCGGTAGGGGAACTTCTCGGTGTCCTCGGCCGAGGTCAGTCCGGTCAGCACGAGGAAGGTCTGCATGCCCGCCTCCAGCCCGGCCAGTACGTCGGTGTCCATCCGGTCGCCGATCATCGCGCTGCTCTCGGAGTGCGCGCCGATGGCGTTCAGACCGGTCCGCATCATCAGCGGGTTGGGCTTGCCGGCGAAGTACGGCCTCTTGCCGGTCGCCTTGGTGATCAGCGCGGCGACTGCACCCGTGGCCGGGAGCGGGCCCTCGGTGGAGGGGCCGGTCTCGTCCGGGTTGGTGCAGATGAAGCGGGCCCCGCCGTTGATCAGCCGGACGGCCTTGGTCATGGCCTCGAAGCTGTAGGTGCGGGTCTCGCCCAGGACCACGTAGTCGGGCTCGTGGTCGGTGAGGATGTAGCCGATGTCGTGCAGGGCGGTGGTCAGACCGGCCTCGCCGATGACGTACGCCGTGCCGCCCGGGCGCTGGTCGTCGAGGAACTTCGCGGTGGCCAGCGCCGAGGTCCAGATGTTCTCGACCGGGACGTCGAGGCCCATGCGGCTCAGGCGGGCCTGGAGGTCGCGCGGGGTGTAGATGGAGTTGTTGGTCAGCACCAGGAAGGGCTTGCCGGAGTCGCGCAGCCGCTTGATGAAGGCATCGGCGCCGGGGATCGGGGTGCCCTCGTGGATGAGGACCCCGTCCATGTCGGTGAGCCAGGATTCGATCGGCTTGCGCTCTGCCACTGGACTGTTCTCCGCTCTCGGTGGCGTCTGACCTCTGGGACCTGTGGTCTCGACCACCCTATCCGGGCCGGGCCGCGGACGCGTTCGGCGTCCACGGCCCGGACGGATCAGCCGAGCCGGACGTTGTCCACGGTCCAGAACCAGTTGTTGGTGCCGCTGTAGCGGAAGTGGACCCGGACGTCGGTGGCGCCGGCCGGGACCTGGAGCGCGAGCGACTCGGAGCGGGCGACGGCGTCCGCGGTGTAGGTCTTGACCACGGTCGGGGCGGCGCCGTTGTAGGAGACCAGGACCTGGGCGGTCTGGCCCGTCTCGTGGCGGTAGTGCGTCTGGAAGGTCAGGTTCTTCGTGGTGCCGCCGGACACCGCCCACTTGGGGGTGATCAGCGTGGAGTCGAAGGTGCCCGTGTGGGCCTTGTCGTCCCACTCGTCGGAGTCGGCCACGGCGAACACGTCACGGGAGCGGACGTTCAGCTCGCGCCACTGGTCGCGCTGCGACTGGGTCCAGAACTCGTCCGTCGCGAAGGCCCAGCCGGCCCACTCGGTGACACCGCCGGTGCCCATCTTGGAGTTGTCGACCGACCAGCCGGCCGGCGGGGTGTGCGTGAAGCCCTTGGTGCCGGCCGGGATGCCCGTCTCGTCCACGCGCGCCTGGAGGCTGGGGCGCAGGGTGTCGAAGGGGTCGCTGTCCGGGGCGTTCAGCGGGAGCCCGTCGATGGCGGGGCTGGTGATGCCGACCTGGCCGAGGGCGATGGCCGCGACGTCGACGAGCTTTACGTCGTCGCGTACCGAACCGGCCGGGATTCCGGCGCCCTTGGCGATGACGAAGGTGCCGCGCTCCGCGATGGTGGAGCCGCCGTGGCCGCCCGTGGCGGTGTGGCCGTGGTCGGTGGTGACCACGATCTTCCAGTTCTCCTGGCCGTAGGTCGGGCGGGACCGGACGGCGGTGAGGAGCTGGCCGACCAGCTTGTCCACGCGGGCGATGGTGTTCAGGTACTCCTGGCTGGCGGCGCCGGAGGTGTGGCCCGCGTGGTCGATCTCGCCGAGGTAGACGAAGGCGGCGTCCGGGTTCTGGTCGCGCAGTTCCGCGGAGGCCGCGGCAGCGATCTTCGGGTCCTCGCTGCCGTAGCCGTCGCGGTCGCCCTTGAGGCTCAGGCGCTTGTCGACCTTGGCCGAGAAGATCGGGCCGTTCTGGTCGGTGGAGGTGACCGGCTCCCAGTCGGCGGCCGCGTACGTGTTGAGCGCCGGCTTGGCGTTCTCGATGCGGGTCAGGAAGTCGGGGTACGCCGCGTAGTTCTTGCCGGTGAAGGAGTTGTCCTTCACGCCGTGCTTGTCGGGCCAGACTCCGGTGGCGATGGTGGACCAGCCCGGGCCCGAGGAGGTGGCGCCCATCGGGCCGGCGTAGAGGCTGCTGCGGGCGGTCAGGCCCTCGGCCATCAGACCGTTCAGGTGGGGGGCGTCGGCGACCTTGACGCGGTCCAGGACCGTGCCGTCGATGCCGATGACGAGGACCTTGTCGGTGTTGGCGGCGGCCTTGGCGGCGGGGGCGGCCGGGGCGGCGGTGGCGGCGTGCGCACCGAGGGCGGTGGCGAGCAGGGCGGTGGCGGTGGCGGCCACGGCGAGGGTCCGTCCGGACAGGACAGTGGGCACGTACTCCTCCGGGAGTAATCGTGGGGAAGGCGCTCGGACATGCGCCGGGTCCGGACCGAAGGTGCGGTCTTCGGTCCAGACCCGTTATGTAAGTGTCACGGTCCCGGTCCGGGGTGACCAGGAGGCGACGAGTCAGCTTCCGGTTGCCGACTTCCACGCGTCGACGTAGGCGGTGAGGTTCTTGTCGATGTCGGCCCAGTCCGGCTCGAAGATCTCGACACCGCCCATGAGCTTGGTCAGCTCGACGGCGTTGGCGTCGGTGGGCTTGACGTCGCTGCGCGCCGGGAAGCCGCCGCCGACCCCGCTGACCAGCTTCTGGGCGTCCTCACTGAGGAGGTGGTCGAGGAGCTTCTTGCCGTTCTCAGTGTGCGGGGCCTTGTCGAGCAGGCCGGCCGCGTACGGAAGGGCGAAGGTGGTGGGCCTGCCGCCGTCCTTGGCCGGGAACCAGATGCCCAGGTTCGGCATGGACTTGGACTGCGCGAAGTTCATCTGGACGTCGCCGTTGGCGACGAGGAGCTCGCCCTTGTCGGTCTTGGGCGCGAGCTTGCTGGTGGAGGAGGACGGGCCGACGTTGTTGGCCTGGAGCTTCTTCAGGTACTCCATCGCCGGCTCCTTGCCGCCGAAGTCGTGCATCGACTTGATGAGCACGGCGGTGCCGTCGCCCGCGACACCGGGCGTGGAGTACTGGAGCTTGCCCTTGTACTTGCCGTCCAGCAGCTCCTCCCAGGTCTTGGGGGCGGCGGCGAGCTCCTTCTTGTTGTAGATGAAGCCGAAGTAGTTGTTGACGACCGAGGTCCACTTGCCGTCGGCGGCCTTGTCGGCGCCCTTGACCTTGTCGGAGCCCTGCGGCCGGTACGTCTGGAGCAGGCCCTTGCCGTCGGCCTGCTGGATGAACGGCGGCAGCGTGATCAGTACGTCGGCCTGCGTGTTGGTCTTCTCGCGGACGGCGCGCTGCACCATCTCGCCGGAGCCGCCCTCGACGTACTTGACCTCGATGCCGGTCTTCTTGGTGAAGTCGGCGAAGACCTTGTCGTACCAGCCGTCGCCCTTGTCGCTCTTGAGGCCGTCGGCGCTGTAGACGGTGACGACCTTCTCGCCGCCGTCCTTGGAGTCGGCGGTGGAGGAGCCGCCGCAGGCCGTGAGGGAGACGGCGAGGGCGAGGCTGCCGGTGACGGCCGCGGCAGTACGGATCAGGAGCGCTCTGGGCATGGAACTTCCTTACGGGGAAAGGGAGTCAGCGGGGGAAGCGGGGGCGGGGAAACAGCGGAGGCCTCAGCGGTACGAGGCCTTGGTACGGATGCGCGAGACGGCCAGCAGCACCAGCAGGGTGGTGACCATCAGGACCACGGCGACGGCGGAGCCACTGAAGAGCGAACCGCGGTCGGTGGCGGTGAAGATGCGGACGGGCAGGGGCAGCCAGTCCGGCGGGTAGAGCATCATCGTGGCGCTCAACTCACCCATGGACAGGGCGAAGCAGAGCCCGGCGGCCGCGGTGAGGGACGGCAGCAGGAGGGGCAGTTTGACCCGCCACAGCACGTACGAGGGACGGGCGCCCAGGGAGGCCGCCGCCTGCTCGTACGCGGGGTCGAGACGAATGATGGCGGCCGAAACCGACTGGTAGGCGAACGCCGTGACAAGAATCGTGTGCGCCAGGATCACGATCGAGCTGGTGCCGTTGAGCAGCAGCGGGGGCTTGCTGAACGCCACGAGCACGGCGAGGCCCACGACCACCGACGGCACGGCGACCGGCAGCATGAACAGCGCGTCCAGGGACCGCTTCCCGCGCTTGCCCAGCGTGGCCGCGGCCAGCGCCGCCCAGCTGCCGACGGTGAGCGCGAGCAGGCTGGCGACCAGGGCGGTGACCAGCGAGGTGGTCAGTGCCTGGAGGGATTCGCCCTGGACGGCGGAGGCGTAGTTCGAGGTGGTCGGGCCGGAGGGGAAGGCGCCGGACCAGTGGGTGGCGAAGGAGGCCGCGACCACGACGAGCAGCGGCAGGGCGAAGAGGGGCAGGAAGAGGAGGCCGAAGAGGCCCCAGGCCGCCCAGCGGCCCGTCTTGCTATGCACCAGCACGCTTGCCCACCACCCGGTAGAGGCCGAACAGGCCGACGGAGATCGCGATGTTGACGACGGCGACCACGCAGGCGGCCGAGTAGTCGGATTCGAGGATCGCCTTGCCGTAGATGAGCATCGGGAGCGTGGTGACGTCCTTGGCTCCCGTGAAGAGGACGATCCCGAACTCGTTGAGGCACATGACGAGGACGAGGCTGCCGCCGGCGGCCAGGGCCGGGAGGGCCTCGGGGAGGATCACCCGCCGGATGATCCTCCCCGGCTTCGCGCCGAGCGAGGAGGCCACCTCCAGCTGCGCGGTGTCCAGTTGCGAGAAGGCGGCGAGCAGCGGGCGCATCACGAAGGGCGTGAAGTACGTGATCTCCGCGAGCAGGACGCCCCACGGCGTGGTCAGGAAGTGGAAGGGGCCGTCCGCGACGCCGAACACGTCGGTCCACAGCCCGTTGGCCATGCCGACCGTGCCGTAGAGGAAGAGGAGGGCCAGGGTGATGAGGAAGGAGGGGAAGGAGAGGAAGACGTCGATGAACTTCGCGACCGCGCGGGCCCCGGGGAAGGGGACGAAGGCGATGACCAGCGCGAGCGCGAAGCCGAGGACCAGACAGCCGGCGGTGGCGCCGACGGCCAGCCACACCGTGGTCCCGAGCGCCTCGCGGAAGCCGCGCGAGGCGAAGACGGAGGCGTACGCGTCGAAGGCGCCGCCGCCGTTCTCGGGGGTGAGGGACTGCTGGACGACCAGTGCGAGGGGGTAGAGGAAGACCACCGCGAGCACGGCCACGGGCGGCAGGGACCACACCCAGCGCGGAACCCCGCGGGGCGCCCGCGCGGCGCGGTCGTGCCCTTGCGGCGGGACGGGACCGCTGGTGCGGCCGCCGCCGCCCCCGCGCGGCTCGGCCCGCACACCGCGTCCGGCGCGCTGGGCCAGGGCGGCCCCGGTGCGCGGCGCGGCCTCAGCCATCGGACACCCCCGCGGCCAGCAGTACGGCGTCGCGCGGCTCGAAGTGCAGGGTGACGCGGTCGCCGAGGGCCGGGGTCTCGCGCAGTTCCGGGAGGTCCGCCTTGACCCGGTGGCCGCCGACGTCGACGTAGAGCCGGTGCGTCGCACCGCGCCACTGCACCTCGGTGATGGTGCCGGACAGGGCGTTGGGGCCGTCGCCGAGGCCGAGCAGGTGCGGCCGTACGCACAGGGTGGCGCCGGCCCCGACGGCCGCCCGGCCCGCGTCCAGTTCGAGGGTCCGCCCGGCGAAGAGCGCGCCGCCGGCGGCCACGGTCACCGGTAGCAGGTTGGCGTTGCCGACGAAGGAGGCGGTGAACTCGGTGCGCGGGGCCCGGTAGAGCTCCTGCGGGGTGCCGCAGTCCTGCAGCCGGGCCTTGTCCATGACGGCGATCCGGTCGGCCAGGGTGAGCGCTTCGACCTGGTCGTGGGTGACGTAGAGGATCGAGACGTCGGGCAGTTCGCGGTGCAGCCGGGCGAGTTCGGTGAGCATCCCGGAGCGCAGCTGCGCGTCGAGCGCGGACAGCGGCTCGTCGAGCAGGAGCACGCCGGGGCGGATGGCGAGCGCGCGGGCGATGGCCACGCGCTGCTGCTGCCCGCCGGAGAGCTCGCGGGGGTAGCGCTTGGCGTACGCGGCCATCCCGGTCATCTCCAGGGCCTCGGCGACCCGGCCGGGGACCTCGGGCTTGGGGGCCTTGTGCGCCTTCAGTCCGAAGGCGACGTTGTCCTCGACCCGCATGTGCGGGAAGAGCGCGTACTGCTGGACGACCATGCCGATGCCGCGCTTGTGGGGCGGGAGCGCCG
This sequence comes from Streptomyces sp. NPDC037242, assembly GCF_055604165.1. Classification (NCBI taxonomy): domain Bacteria; kingdom Bacillati; phylum Actinomycetota; class Actinomycetes; order Kitasatosporales; family Streptomycetaceae; genus Streptomyces; species Streptomyces sp. NPDC037242. The sequence continues at coordinate 54,628 of NZ_JBVJUY010000018.1, read as the reverse complement.
TGACGTCCCGGCCGCCGATCAGCACCCGGCCGCGGACCGGCCGTACGAAGCCGGCCACGGCGCGCAGGGCGGTGGTCTTGCCGGAGCCGGAGGGGCCGAGCAGCGCCATGACCTCGCCCGGCTCGACGGTCAGGTCGAGGGAGTCCAGGACGGTGTTGCCGCCGTAGGCGACGCAGACCGCGTCGAACCGGATGCCGCTCACGCGCCGGGCTCCTGGGCCAGCAGCGCCGGGAGTCCGGCGATGGAGGCGAGGACGTGGGTGGCGCCGTGTTCCTGGAGGGCCGCGCGGTCGTGGGCGCCGGTGAGGACGCCGGCCACGATCCCGGCTCCGGCGCGGCTGCCGCTGAGCATGTCGTACGCCGTGTCTCCGGCGACCACGGTGTGGCGTACGTCGGCCACGGCGCCGGTGCGCAGGAAGGCGGCCAGCACCATGTCGGGGAACGGCCGGCCGCGGCCGCCCGCGTCGGCGGGGCACAGGGTGAGGTCGGCCAGGTCCCGCCAGCCGAGGGCGTCGAGGATGGCGTCCTGGGTGACCCGGGCGAAGCCGGTGGTCAGGACGACGGTGCGGCCGCCGGCGCGGAGCTCCTCGATGGTCTCGCGGGCGCCGGGGAGCGGGGCGACGAGACCGCCGTCGACGAGCCCCCCGTAGGCCTCCTCGAAGGCGGAGTTGGCGCGCCGGGCGAGCTCCTCGGTGCCGAAGAGGTGCCGGAAGACGGAGATCTTCGACTCGCCCATGGTGTCGCGTACGTACTGGAGCTTGGCGGCGTGGTCGGCGCTGCCGGGCTCGACGCCGAGGTGCTCGGCGGCCCGCTCGAAGGCTCGCTCGACGAGGCCGCCGTCGGCGACGGTGGTGCCGGCCATGTCGAGGACGATCAGGTTCTTCTCGCTGTTGTCGGTCATCTGACTTACCAGCCCAGTTCGTTCGCGGTGGTCTCGGCTATGGCGGGCGAGCAGGTCATGCCGCGGCCGCCGGGGCCCGTCACCAGCCAGACGCCTTCGGCCACCTGCTGGCGGTGGACGACGCGGGTGGTGTCGGTGCACTGCGCGTACACGCCCGCCCAGCGCCGCATGATCTTCGGCAGCGGGCGGCCCAGGAAGGACTCGACGACCCCGGTGAGGTGGTCGTAGGGGTCTTCGAGGGTGTCGAAGGCGAAGGGGTGCTCGTACTCGTGGGTGTCGCCGATGGTCAGTCCGCCGTCTTGGCGCTGGACCATCAGGAGCTGCATCTTGTGGGCGGCGGCGATCGGGGCCTGCGCCTGCGCGGCGGCCAGCGCGTCGAGGGCCTCGCCCCGGTACGCCGGGTAGTAGCGGAAGCTGTCGGCGTCCGCGACCGAGGTGGTCAGCGGCTCGCCGAGCGGGGCGGTCTGCATCATCTGGAGCCGGACCCGGCGCACGGGCAGGTCGGGGACCAGCTCGCGGACCAGGCCGGACAGCCATGCGCCGGTGGCGAGGACGACGGCGTCGCCCCGGTGGACGTCGCCGTGGTCGTCGCGGACGGCGCCCGCGCCGACGACCTCGCGGACCTCGCGGCCGGGCAGGAACGTGTAGCGGCCGGTGGCCCGCAGGGCCTCGCGCAGGTACGGCTGCGCGGTGCGCGGTTCGACGGCCGCGTCGCGCTCGCACCACAGGGCGGCTTCGAAGTCCCCGCGCAGGGCCGGGTTGATCTCCCGCGCCCGGGCGGCGGTGACCAGTTCGTAGCCACGGGCGGCGGCGTCGGGGCGGGCGACGGCCGCCTCGGCGACCGCGTACTCGTGGGCGCCCCGTACGGGGGTGAGGGAGCCGATCGCGCGGAAGCCCAGGCCGGGCACCTCCGCGCCGATGCGCTCCCAGAGCTCACGGGCCCGCAGGGCGGTGTCGAGCTCCTCGCCCCCGGCCCGTCCGCTGACCCAGATCTGGCCGAAATTACGCAGGGACGCTCCGCGGGCCTCCGCTTCTCGCTCGATCTGGACGACCTCGTGGCCGCGTTCGACTGCTTGCCAGGCGTGCATGGTGCCGACCACGCCGCCTCCGACGACTATGACTCTCACGTCGTCCACGGTGGCCGCGGCCCATGGACCGGGGGGATCCCCCCGGCAACGGGCCGGTGAACAGCCTCCGACGCTTGGACCAGACCCGTTACTGTTCCGTGATGCTGGTATGCACCTTTCTTCCCTTGATGACTGTTTGGCCGGGGACTATTCGGGCCGCAGCCGGGTCGTGAAGCTGAACCGGTCGCCACGGTAGAGCGAACGCACCCGCTCCAGCGGCCGGCCGTCCTGGTCCCTGGAGAAACGGTGGATGAGCAGCATCGGAAGGGCGGGCGGGGTGCCGATCAGCAGCGCCTCGCGGGGGGTCGCGAGCACCGTCTCCAGCTTCTCGTCGGCGTCGCCGAAGGAGATCCCGAGGCTGTCGTGGAGGTATCCGTAGAAGGAGGAATCCGGCTGGAAATCGTCGTCGAGGCGGGGTGCGCGGGCGACCCGGATGTAGGTGCTCTCCAGGCCGACGCGCTCGTCGTCAGCGAGCAGTACGCGCTCCAGGTGCCAGACGGGCTCGCCCGGCTCGGCGCCGATGCCGGCGGCCAGGTCGGGCGGGCAGGGGAAGCGCTCCAGGCCGATGAGGTGGCGGCCGGGGCTGCGGCCCTGGCGGCGTACGCCCTCGGTGTAGCTGGCGAGCGAGAGCGGCTGCTCCAGCTTCGGCCCGGCGACGACGGTCCCGCGGCCGGAGCGGCGCAGCCGGCCCTCCAGCAGCAGCTCGCGCAGGGCCTGGCGGACGGTCTCTCGCGAGACCTCGTACCGCTCGGCGAGATCGCGCTCGGTGGGCAGCAGCCCGCCTTCGCCGAGCTCGTCGAGGAGCTCGGCGATGCGGGCCTTGACGGCGTAGTACTTGGGGATGCGGCCGTGCTCCGGAATGCCGGCCCGCACCGGCTGGCCGGGCCGATGGGGCTGATGCCGGGTCTGTTCTTCCACCCTCGGACTGTACGTGGGCGAGGTGTACGGAGATCACGGGCGCGGGGCCGGGGGCGCCGGAGGCGCCGGGGGCGGGGTGCGGGTCCGCCGCTGGGGCCGGGGGTCCCGCCGCGGGCGGCCGGGGGCGGGTTGCGGGTCCCGCTGCGGGCCGCCGGGTGCGGGGCGCCGGGCAGCGGGGTTGCGGGTCCGCCGCCTGCCCGCCGGATGCGGGTTGCGGGCTGCCGGGCGGAAAGTGCGGGCCGCGGGGCACCGGGGGCGGGGGCCGCGGGGGGCGCACGGTGCGGGCTGCGGGGCTGCGGGGTTGCGGGGTTGCGGGCCGCCCGGGCGCGGGCGGCGGCGCGCGAGGCTGCGGGTCCTGCCACGGGCCGCCGGAGGCGGGCAGGCCACGGGGTGCGGGGCGCGGGGCGCGGGGCGCGGGGGCGCCGGGCCCGGCGGCGGGGCATCGGCGTGCGGGGTTCCGGGGGCGTGGGCGGGCCTGGCCGGGTGGGGGAGGCCTCCGGGCCGTTGCGCACCGCTGCCGCGGCGCCCGGTGCTGTGCTGGGGCGGGGCGTTGGGCTGGGGGTGGGTTGACCGGGTGGCCGAATGGGGGTAAACCCGTGTGATCCAGGCGTGGCGGCGGAGGGGGGTCGCGCACGCGTGGCAGGGTGCGGGCAGGCCGGGGTGATTGTCGCCTGGTCCGACCATCGTCCTGTCCGGCGAGTAGCGAGGCCCTCCATGCGACTGCGCAAAGCCCTTGCCCTCGCCGCCGTCCTGGTCGCCGCCGCCGCATCCTCCGCGGCCGCGGACATCGGCACCGGCGGCGGAGCCCGCCCCGCGCCCGCGCTGCCCTCCCGCGTGGAAGCCACGTGCGGGGACGCGAAGGCCCCGCAGTTCCCCATCGGAGCCCGGATCCGGGGCGGCCCGGCCGTGTACCGGACCGGCGGGGACGCGCAGGGCTGGTACCTGGACCTCACCAACACCACCGCCGGCGAGTGCAGCGCCATCCACCCCGTGGTGGTGTTCACGGACACCGCCCGCGCGCTGCGGCCCGCGCACTTCCGGATGGAGTTCGACACCCAGGGCGGCACCTTCCCCGTCAGCATGGAGCGCACCGACCGCGACGAGATCATCGCCGTGTTCGACGGGGGCGACGCCTTCTCAGGTTTCACCGTCGGTGCCGGCGGGTCCCTGACCGTCAAGGTCCGGCTCGCCTTCACCTCCGACGCCCCGCACGGCGAGGCCGTCGCCGACGCGGCCCTCGTGCAGCGCAAGGGCGACGACGGCGACTGGATCGGCGAGGCCGGCGGCTACCGGTTCGCCGTGGAAGGGCCGGACGACGGCGAGGCGGGCTCGCTCGCGCACACCGGGCCGCGCGAGACGACGTACGCGTTCGGCGCGGTGGCCGCCCTGGCCGCCGGCGGCGCCCTGCTCCTCGGCGCCCGCCGCCTGCGCCGCCCCTCCGACCACTGACACCCCGTCGCCACCCGGCGTGGCCGGCGGGTGGCGCCCCGGGCCGGAGCCCTGACACGAGTGCCGAGTGCGCGGCCCCGGGGCACAGCTGCGCAGGCTGCCGCCGCGCCGGGCAGCACGGCCGAGGCCCGGAGATGCCGCCGCGCAAGGCAGCGCGTCCGGGGCGCCGAAGGCCCGGCGTGCGCGACTGCCAGGTGCACCCAGCACGGCCACCACAACCGGGGCACACCTGCGCAAGGTGCCGCCACGCAAGGCAGCACAGCCGAGGCCCGGGGGCACCGGCCGCGCAGGCGGCGTGGCCGGGGCACGCAATGGCCCGGCGGGCGCGAGTCCCGAGTGCACGCCACCCGGGGCACACCTGCACAGGGTGCCGACAGCACGGCGGCGCCGCGCCGGCGCCCCGGGTTACGTGGGGCCGTGGCCGAAGAAGGGGGACAGGGCCAGTTCTGCGGCGCCTTCGGCGACGGTCGTCGGGGACAGGGAGACCTCGGGCGGGGTCGGGGTGAGGGCTCGGGCCGCCAGGACCGCGCGGACCCCGGCCACGAAGGCCTCCGGGGCGGCCGCCACCACCCGCCCGCCCAGCAGCACCCGGTCCACGTCCAGCAGCGCGACCAGGTTCGCCGCGGCCTCGCCCACGATCCGTGCCGCCCGCGCCGAGTCCCCGCGGGCCACCGCGGCCAGGCAGAGCACCTCCGCGCAGCCCTGCGCCCCGCACCGGCACGGCGGCCCGTCCAGCGACAGCACCTGGTGGCCGAACTCCCCCGCCGCCGAACGGGCCCCGCGGTACACCTCGCCGCCCAGCCGGAGTCCCGCGCCCAGCCCGGTGCCGACGTGCACGTACACCGCGGAGCCGTCGCCGAAGCCGGCCGCGGCCGCCGCACCCGCGTTGGTGTCCTTGTCCAGCCGCACCGGAGCCCCCAGCCGCCCCGCCAGGACCTCCCGCAGCGGGTACCCCTCCCATTCCGGGTACCCGGTGACCCGCCCCAGCACCCCGGCCCGCCAGTCCAGCGGACCCGGCGCCGCCACCCCCACCCCGAGCGGGGGCCCGGCGGGGTCCGCCACCCGCGCGACTCCCCGTACGACCGCTTCCACGACCGCCTCCGGACCGGCCCCGAAGTCCAGCGGACCCCGCCACCGCGCGAGGACGCGGCCCGCCAGGTCCACCCGTACCGCCGTGAGCTCGTCGCGGTCGAGCTGCACCCCGACCGCGTGCCGGGCCCCCGGCGCGAGCCGCAGCAGCGTGCGCGGCTTGCCGCCGGTGGAGGGCTCGCGGCCGGCCTCCGCCACCAGCCCCTCGGCACGCAGCCGCGCCGTGATCTTGCTGACCGCCTGCGGGGTGAGCCCCGTACGGCCCGCGAGCTCGCCGCGCCCCAGTCCCGCAGGGCCGGCGCCGCGCAGCAGGTCCAGCACGAGCGCGTCGTTGTGCCCGCGCAGCGCAGGCAGGTTCACCCCGCCGCGCCCACCGCCCGTACCGCTCCCGCGCGCACCCGCGCCGCCGCCCTCATCGCCCCTGTTCACCCGCCCATTCTCCACCCTCCTTGCACTTCGGCAACACTGTTGCCAAAGTGTTCACCATGAACGACACCGCCCCCGGCACCCCCCTCCGCGTCGGACTGATCGGCTACGGACTCGCCGGTTCCGTGTTCCACGCCCCCCTCGTGACCGCCACCGAGGGCCTGGTCCTCGACACCGTCGTCACCTCCGACCCGGACCGCCGGGCCCAGGTGCGCGAGGCGTACCCGGACGCCCGGACCGCCGACTCCGCGGCCGAGCTCTGGGAGCGCGCCCCCGCCCTGGACCTCGTCGTCATCGCCTCCCCCAACAAGACCCACGTCCCGCTCGCCACCGCCGCCCTCAACGCCGGAGTCCCGGTGGTCGTGGACAAGCCGCTGGCCGCGACCGCCGCCGAGGCCCGCGAACTGGCCGACCTGGCCGACCGGACCGGAACCTTCCTCTCGGTCTTCCAGAACCGCCGCTGGGACAACGACTTCCTCACCCTGCGCCGCCTCCTCGCCGAGGGCGAACTCGGCGAGATCCAGCGCTTCGAGTCCCGCTTCGAGCGTTGGCGTCCGCAACTCAAGGGCGGCTGGCGCGAGTCCGGCGCACCGGAGGAGATCGGCGGCCTCCTGTACGACCTGGGCAGCCATGTCGTGGACCAGGCGCTGGTGCTGTTCGGCCCGGCGGTACGGGTCTACGCGGAGACCGACGTGCGCCGCCCGGGCGCCGAGGCGGACGACGACACCTTCATCGCCCTCACGCATGCCAGCGGGGTCCGCTCGCACCTGTACGTCAGCGCGACCACCGCCCAACTGGGTCCGCGCTTCCGCGTCCTGGGCTCGCGGGCGGGCTACGTGAAGTACGGCCTCGACCCGCAGGAAGCCGCCCTGCGGGACGGGCTGCGGCCGGCCACGGACGTGCTGTGGGGCGAGGAGCCGCCGCACCTGTGGGGCCGCCTGGGCTCCGGGGAGTCCCCGGCGACCGGCGGCGGGACCCCGGTGCCGACCGAGCACGGCGACTACCCCGCGTACTACGCGGCGGTGGCGGCCGCGCTGCGCGAAGGCGGCCCGGCACCGGTCACGGCGCGCGAGGCGGCCGAGTGCCTGGCCGTGCTGGAGGCGGCGCGCGTGTCGTCCCGGGACGGGGTGGCCGTCGACCTGAAAGCCGTCATTTAGCGGAAAGTTCGCACGCCGGGGCCGAAAAACGATCTATTCTTGACAGGCTATCGATCATCACACATGTGAAGAATGGAATTCCGCTTTGAAGCTGCCCCGGATCGCAACCGTCGTCGCCGCCGCGGCGATGGCCCCGGCCGTCCTGCTCTCCTCCCCGGCCTTCGCCGCGGACTCCACGTCGCCGGTGGCGCCTTCGGGCTCGACCGTGCCCGACCGGCTCCCCCAGGGTGAGAACACCGCGGACAGGGCCGCGGAGCAGACGGCCGAGGACCCGCAGGCCGCGAGGGACCGGGCCGCGATAGAGGCGATCCTGAGGGACCCGGCCAGCGGGTCGGGCGTACGCAAGGCGGCCGAGAAGGCCCTCCAGGGGACGGCCGCGCAGATGCGGCACTTCCTTGAGGTCGAGTGGGCCCGGGAGCAGCTCGACGACGACCGGATACGGACCGCGCGGATCGCAGAGGCCGGCGGCACCGCCGTGAAGCGCGCGGCCCAGCGGGCCTTCGACACGAACACACAGGCCGCTTTCACCGAGTTCCTCAAGAACGGGCAGCACGTGGCCCGCTTCGAGGACGACCGGGTCGAGCTGGCGCGGATGCTGGACGGCGCCGGCCGGGGCGTCACCGAGGCGGTCAACCTCCTGCTGAGCAGCGGCACGCGCGAGCAGGTCCGCGAGTTCGTCGCGACCGGGCAGCACAAGGTCCGGGCGGAGGACGACCGGGTGGCGGTGCTCCGGATGCTGGGCGCCGCCGGGCCGGGCCTGAAGGAGGGCATCATCAAGCTCCTCGAAGGCAACCCGAGCCCCGCGCAGCTGCGCGAGTTCGTGAAGACCACGCAGCACCAGCTGCGCGACACGGACAACCGGGTGGCCATCCTCTCGATCATCAGCAAGGAAACGGGTGCGGAGCTGAACAAGGCCGCCCTCGCCGCCCTGAACGGCACCCCCGAGGCCCGCGCCGACTTCCTGAAGGTCGGGCAGCACGAGGCGCGCGCCAAGGACAAGGCCGCCGAGGGCCAGACCGGCAAGCCGGACACGGGCAACACGGGCAACACGGGCAACACCGCCGGTGCCAAGCCGGCCGTGGCCACCGGAACCGGCAACGTCACCACCACCAGTGGCAACACCAAGGTGACCCCGGCAGGCGGCTCCGGTTCACTCGCCCAGACCGGCGCCGGCGATGAGAACGCCTGGATCGCGGGCGGCAGCGCCGCCGCGCTCGCCGCGGGCGCGGGCCTCGTGCTCGCGGGCCGCCGTCGCCGTATGTCGGCCGAGGGCTGACGGGCAGCGCACGAATACGCAAGGGGTGGGACCGCCGTCGGCGGTCCCACCCCTTGCGTATATCCGCTATCCGCGCTTACGCGCCCTTGAACTCCTGGCGCTGGCGGCCGAGGTTCTCGATCTCCAGCTCCACGACGTCACCGGCGCGCAGGTACGGCTTCGGCTCCGGCTGACCCATGGCCACACCGGCCGGGGTCCCGGTGACGATGACGTCGCCCGGGTACAGCGTCATGAACTGGCTCAGGTACCGCACGACCTCGCCGACCGGGAAGATCTGGTCCGCGGTGTTGCCGTCCTGCTTCAGCTCGCCGTTGACCCACAGCTTCACGTCCAGGACCTGCGGGTCCGGGATCTCGTCGGCCGTGACCAGCCAGGGGCCGAGCGGGGTGAAGGTCTCGCAGTTCTTGCCCTTGTCCCAGGTGCCGCCGCGCTCGATCTGGAACTCGCGCTCCGAGACGTCGTTGACGAGCACGTAGCCGCCGACGTGCGCGAGGCCCTCGGCCGCGGAGTCCAGGTAGCGGGCGGTGCTGCCGATGACGACGCCGAGCTCGGCCTCCCAGTCGGTCTTCACGCTGCCGCGCGGGATGAGCACGGTGTCGTCGGGGCCGCCCGCGGTGTCCGCGGCCTTGAGGAACAGGATCGGCTCGGCCGGCGGCTCGGCGCCGACCTCGGCCGCGTGCCCGAAGTAGTTCAGGCCGATGCCCACGATCTTGCCGACGCGGCCGACGGGCGCGCCGATGCGCAGCCCCTCGGCGTCGAGGACCGGAAGCTCGCCCGATACCGCCGCGTCCCGCACCCGGGACAGCACGGAGCCGTCGGCCAGGAGTGCGCCGTCCACATCCGTGATCAGGCCGGACAGGTCCCGCAGGGTCCCGTCCTGGTCGAGCAGCGCGGGGCGCTCCGACCCGACGGGTCCGACACGCAGCAGCTTCATGGGCATTCTCCCGTGGTCGAGGGTGGTCGGCCCATGGGCGTGCCCGGGCCGGCCGATGGGTTGCGGCCATCGGAGGATTTGGTCGATCCTCCAAGAAGTCGGACCAATCCGCAAGACCCTGTTCACAGACTGGAACGCCCAGCTCCGGTGATCTGCGCCTCCTTGCGTGGGCTCCCGCCCTCCTGGCGCTCCCTGCGGTCCTTGCGGTGCTGGAGCCACGCGCGCTCCGCCACCGACCAGGCGGTGGTCGTCACCAGGTACAGCCCCGCGGCCAGCGGCACGACGGCAGCGGTGATCAGCGTCCCGAACGACAGCAGGGGCAGTACGCCGCCCAGCTTGCGCATGAGCTCCTGCTGCTCGGCGGTCACGGCAGGGCCCCCGGGCACCGCGCCGGCGGCCGGCGCCGAGGCAGCAGCCAGCGCCGCCGCGCGCCGGCCCCGTACCGCGCTCCACGCGGCCACCGCCGCGATGACCGCGAACAGCCCGAGGAACACCAGCCCCTGCGCCCCGAACAGGCCGCCCTCCCCGAGCGCCTCCGTCCACCGGGCCCCGAGCGGCGCGGCGAACAGCCGGTGGCCCAGCAGCTCATTGGCGGCCCCGCCGATCCGGTCGGAGGAGAACGCCTGGTACATCACGAAGAACACCGGCAGTTGGAGCAGTACGGGCAGGCAGCCCGCCGCAGGCGTCGCCCCGCGGAAGGCGGCACGGCTCAGCGGGTGCAGGGCGAGCCGTACGAGAACGGTGAACAGCACGATCGCGGCAGCGGTCGCGGACCCGGCCAGCGCCGGCTCCAGGAGCCGGCCCAGCTCGGCAACAAGATGAGTGAAAACGGACACGCGGGCCCTCCGAAGGGTCTCGTCGAACGTCGAAAAGAGGTGCATTTCGGCGTGACGACCCGCGAGGGGCGACAACAGTGATCAGTCAGCAGAAGGCGAGAAGTACTGCGCGCCCCTACGCGGCCGTCAGGACCAGACGGCCGGGAGCCCTGGGCCGCGACCGGCCCGAGGCGTCGGGATCGCGCTGCGGCAGGAACGCCGTGCGCTGTTCGCGATCACGGATCGCGGTGCGTATTCGGTGCGGCGGCACGGGCCGTACGAGACGCGCGGCCAGCGCGGCGGAACCCACGGCGACGGTGGCCGCGAGGGCGACCACGGCGGCGCCCAGCGCGCCCAGGCCGCCCTCCCCGAGGCAGAGCCCGAGGACTCCGCCGAGCAGGAGCAGCGAGACCAGCAGGGCCGGTATCCGGGAGGCCCCGTTGAACATCAGGAACGACAGCGAGCGCCCGCTGCTGTGTTGAGCCATGCGAACCGCCCCCTCCCACTCCCGCGTACGAACTCCCGTACGAGATCGGACACTCGCTGTCGATACTAGCCGGATCCACTGACAACCGGCACGGCCCCGGCCCCGGACCCCGCGGCGTCCCCCGGCCCCGCCCCTGGCTGCGGATCGCGGGCCAGCACCTCCTCGTCCGGCCGCCCGTCCCCCGTCTCGCGCGGCCCGAGCCAGGTCACCGCCAGAGCCACCGCGAGGTTCGCGGCGAGCGCGACCATGCCCGCGTTCACGCCCCAGGCGGGGTCGTTGCCCGTGAAGACCAGCGCGCAGACCACCCCGACCCCCACGAGCAGCCCGCTCAGCGCGCCGGCCGTCGTCAACCGCCGCCACACCAGCCCCAGCAGCAGCATCGGCACCAGTTGTGCCATGCCCTCGTAGGAGACGAGCGACAGGCGCACGAGCGTGTTGGGGGCGACGTACGTCATCACCAGCGCCACCGACCCGACCGCCACCACGACCACCTGCGAGGCGAGCTTCTGCCGCTCCCCCGAACTCCAGCGCGGCGCGAGCGAGAGCACGCTGCGCCCCCACATCGTCCCGATCACCAGCATGAACACCGCCATCGGCACGATCGACGACAGCGCCGCCGCCACCCCGATCAGCCCGACCGCCCACGCCGGCAGCAGGTCCACGATCAGCCTGAACAGCGCGAGGTTGGAGTCCGCGCCCGCCAGCCCCGGCACCACGAACAGCGCGGCCATGCCCAGCAGCATCGGCACGAACAGCAGCACGTTGTAGGCGGGCAGCAGGATCGCGTTGCGGCGCAGCGCGTCCGCGTCGCGCGCGCCGAGGTACCCCGCCACCGTGGTCGGGAAGATGACGACGGTCAGCGCGTTGAGGACGGTGGTGGAGGCGAACCACGCCGTCCCCAGGTTCCCCCGACCGCCCGCCCCCTGGGCGTCCGCCCCGAGGCTCCCGTGGCCGGGCAGCGTCAGCCACTGCGGCCGCTGCTCCACGAGCCGGTCGAACAGCTCCCCGTACCCGCCGAAGTAGTGGACCGGGACGTAGACCGCCAGGAACCCGAGCGTGCCGATGACCAGCACGTCCTTGAGCACCGACACCCACGCGCTGCCGCGCAGCCCGCTGACCACGACGAAGCCGGTGGTCACGGCGAAGGCGACGAAGTAGGCCCACTCCAGCGACACGGCCCCGTACGTCACCGTGGAGACGACGACGCCCATTCCGGTGATCTGGAGCTGGATGTAGGGCAGCAGAAAGACCGTGGCCAGCACGGCCACGGCCGCGCCCAGCCAGGGCCGCCGGTAGCGGTGGGCGACCATGTCGGTGATCCCGACGAGCCCGTGGCGCCGGGCGTAGTCCCACAGCATCGGCCCGACCACGTAGCCGAGGGCGTATCCGCAGGACATGTACGCGACCACGTACATGACCGGGGCCCCGTAGTTGTACCCCCAGCCGGCGGCGCCGAGATAGCTGAAGCTGGTGTAGCCCTCGCCCGCCATCAGGACCCAGATGAACACGGTCCCCAGCGAACGCCCGCCCACCGACCACTCGGCGAGCCCGCCCCCGCCGCCGCCTCCCCGTACGGCGAGCAGCCCGAGCACGACGGTCGCGACCATGAACACGGCGAAGACGGAGGTCGCCACGGCCGCCGCACTCACGGGCGGCCACCGCCGCGGCTACCGCCGTGATCACCGCCGTGGTCACCGCGCCAGGTCCGCCAGACGGCGAACGGGGTCACAAGAGTCGCCCCGACCAACCACGCCAGCAGGAACGGCACCCGCCCGAACACCAGCGGCTCCACCCGGTTCACCAGCGGCAGCGCCCCGCAGAACAGCACGAACGGCACACCCAGCCACAGCAACTGAGGACGTTTCACCCGATTCCGACGCACCGCCCCACCCTAGGACTTGAGGGTCCCCCAGACCACCAGGCGGTACTTGGAGGTGTACTCGGGCGTGCAGGTGGTGAGCGTGATGTACGCCCCGGGCGCGCTGTAGCCGTACTCCGGCTTGACGCTGCTCCGCGGCACGGGCGCGATGACCCCGGTGTCCCGCTCGGTCGTCTCGGCGAGCACCTTCCCCACGACGTACGTGTACCTCTTGCCCCGCACGTCGACGAGGACCTCGTCCCCCGCCCGCAGCCGGTTGATGTACCGGAACGGCTCCCCGTGCGTGTTGCGGTGCCCGGCGAGCGCGAAGTTCCCCTGCGCTCCGGGCTGCGCGGTCCCGGCGTAGTGCCCGGCGTACCCCTTGTCCAGCACGGTGCGCTTGTCGACCCCCTGGGCGATCGGCACGACGACGCCGAGGCGCGGGATGCGCAGGACCCCGTACGCCGACTCCCGCGGCCGGGGCTTGGGGGCGGCGGGGGCGGCGGGGGCGGGGGATTCGGCGGCGGGCGCCACAGGAGTGGGATCGGGAACGGAAGACGGATCGACCGGAGCCGGTGGCGGGTCCGACGAGTCGGACGGGGCCGGCAGAACCGGCGGAAGGTCGCTCCACTCTCGCTCCAGCTGGCCGACCCGCTCGTGCGCGGCGGCGAGGGCCTGCCGGTTGGTCCACCACACCTGGTGCACCACCAGCAACAACACCACCACGCCCACCGTGACGGCCACCTCGGCGCACACCCACAGCAGTCCCACGAGACCCGCCCGGCGCACCCGCCGGCCGCGGCCCTGCACCACCACCCGCACGTGATCCCGCACGGCCCGCACCTTAAGTCCTCCCCCGTCAACTGACCAGCAGCAGTACGGTGTGAACCATGCGCCCCGACACGCCTGCCGAGCACATCGCCGAAGCCGAGCGCCTCATCCGCACGGCGACCCGCTACCCCGAGGACCAGGAGCCCCTGCTCCTCCAGGCCGCCGCCCACCTCGAACTGGGCGACGCGCGGGACCGCGCCAGCGCGCTGTACGACCAGCTCCTCGCCGCTTCACCCGCCGACCCCCACCTGATCAAGGCACTTCAGGCGGCCAACCTCTGGGAGTACGGCCACGAGCCCGAGGCCCGCGCCCTCATCCAGGGCATCCGCGCGGCGGCCCCCGCGGACCCGGCCCCCTGGGAGGTCATCGCCGAAGCCCTGGAGGCACACGACGAGTTGGAGGCCTCGCACGACTGCTTCACGGAGGCGGTGACCCTCCTGATCCCCGACAACGCCCCCCTCACCCGGGCGACCACCGCGCTCCTCACGGGCCGCCACCGGGTCCGGCGCCTGCTCGGGCTCCCGCACGACGACTGGGACATGGTCGCCGACACCCGTCACATCGGCCCGATCCCGCTGGACGAACTGCACGACCCGAAGCGCATCTGGGCCCTGGGCTCCGACGACCCGGCCGAGCTGCGCGCCGAGATCGCCCGCCTGCGCGCCGAGTTGGGCGACCGCCGGGCCGCCCTCTCGCGGCCCTTCCCCGTCGCGCTCCTGCACTGGCCGCAGCGCGAGCTGGCCGAGCTCCTGACGTCGTACCCCACCCTGGCGGCGGAGTACCCCTCGCACGAGGCCCACCTCGCGCAGATCGAGTCCTCCTTGCGCGCCCTGGCCGCCTCGGGCACGACGAACCTCGGCATCGTCACCGCGAGCGTCCCCTCGTACGAGGCCTTCGCCGCCTCGGAGAAGACCTCCCCGGCCTCCCCGTCCCTCCTGGCGGAGTACGCCACCACCCTGGCCGCCCGCGGCAAAGCCACCCCCTGGCCCCCGACGGGCACCGACCCCTGCTGGTGCACCTCGGGCAAGCCGTACGCGGAGTGCCACGGCACGAGCGCGTAACAGAAGGCCAGGCTCTTCCCAGCTAGACAGTTCCCATCATAAAGGAATCCATGACCAGCGCATACGAGTCGGACCCGATCTTTCAGACCAACCCGCTTCAGGTACTGAATATTGTGACCCGAATCCAAAGTCGAGAAATCGCTCTCCCCGATTTCCAACGTGACTTCGTATGGGATTCCGCTCGCACCGCCGAACTCCTCGGCTCCATCATGTCACGCTACCCTGTCGGGACGCTCCTCTTCTGGGAGCAAGGAGAGGGGCAGACCTTCGCTAGTCGGAGCTTCGACGGCGCCCCGACCTCGTCCAACAACCCTCCTTCGGTGCTCGTCCTCGACGGGCAGCAGCGCCTCACCTCCCTCTACCAAGCCCTGACTGGATCGGGCGACGAGCGATACTTCATCAACGTCGACGAGTTTGTCGATATCCCGTCCCGGCGCGTGCGCGAGGTGCCGGACGTCGACTTCGAGAAGGCAATTTTCTCGATGCCGGCCGTAGCGAAGGCGGGTCGCCGTAGCCAGCCACTGATCCCATCCCAGCTCCCCATCGCTGCGGTGCACCAGTTCGACGACTGGTTGGACGACTATGCGGATACCATAGGAGAAGACCCGAAACTCCCCCTCACCGCAAGGGAAGCAAAAAGCCTCTACCGGGAAATGCGCGACAAATACATCAGCCCCCTGAAGACATACGGCCTGCCTGTGTTGACGCTTCCCAGTTCGACCTCCATGGACGCGGTTTGCACCATCTTCGAGACGTTGAACCGGACAGGAAAACCACTCGGACCCTTCGAGCTCCTCACAGCGCGCTTCTTCCCGCAGGGAGTGAATCTTCGCGACCTTTGGGACGAGGCTGAGGCGAACCATAGAGCCCTCAAGGACTTTCGAATCGATCCGTACAACGTACTCCAGGCGATTTGCCTGCGGGTCCGCGGAACTGCGCAGCGGTCAGACGTTCTGAAAAAGCTAAGTGGCGATGACATCAAGAACCACTGGGCGAGCACCACCGCAGGCTTCGCGGGTGTGATCGACATGATTCAGTCGGATTGTGGTGTCACCTCCCAGAAATGGCTCCCGTACGGGATGATCCTCACCCCCATGGCGGCCGTATGGGACCAACAGAAAGAACTGAAGCCGCTGGAGCGGTCCCAGGCGCTGCGTCGACTCCAGCAGTTCTTCTGGGCTAGCACTTTCACAACCAACTACGACCAAGGCGCCAACAGTCAAATGGGCGCCGATTACTCACGTCTCGCGAAGTGGATCGGCACCGGCGAGGGCGAGGCGCCGGAGGTAATTGACGATCTGCACATCAACGCCACAACTCTGCGCACGGCGACGGTGCGGCGCAAGGCCCTCTACTCAGGGCTGATCTGCCTGCTCGTCAAGAATAAGGCTGCCGACTTCCATACTGGGCAGAGCATGACGGCCAACCGTGCCCTCGAGGCCGAGTCCCACCACATCTTCCCGAAGGCGTACCTGGCCAAGCAGCACGGTTCGGAGAGTTCCGAGCTGATGCTCAACCGCTCCCTCATCGACGGGGAGACGAATCGCATCATCGCGAGCAACGCCCCCAGCGTGTACATCGAGAAGATGAAGACCGCATACGGCGAGCAGAGGCTGGCGGACGTGCTGGCATCCCATGCCATCTCCAGTCAGCAGGCCGGCGGGCTCCTGGAGGACGATTACACGATGTTCCTCGATGAGCGATTGGAGATCGTCATCCAGCTCATCGAAGAGGCCACTGGAAAGACGATCCAGCGCGATGCAACTCACTAACCCCGACGTCTTGTGAGTTGTCGTCAGCTTTGGCTGGCGGCAATCTGCGTTCTGAAGTGGCTCGTGGGTAGGGGGTGCCGGCGGCGGGGCACGGGCATGGCAGGACTACCAAGCCTTCAAGCGGCGCTACGGGCAGGCGGCCAAGCAGCTAGCCGAGCTGGAGGGGCCCCCGATCGCGACCGCGACATTCGAGGAGCCGGCAGTTCTTCCGGTACGCGCACGGCGAGGTCCGGACCCAGGAGACCGTCGCCCGCCGCGTCCTGGAGTTCGTGTTCCCGCGCATCCCGGCTGCCCGACTCCTCGGACCTGCAGAGTCCAAGCCTGTGGCCTCGCCGCACCACCCAGCGGCTGACGATCGCAATGCGGTGGATCCATCCGCGTACGGCCTTGAAGACGTGGTCATGGCGGCGGCGCATGAGTCGGCGCATCTCGCGGCAAAGGCACAGGGCAGCAACGTGGGACCACGCACGCTGGAGCAGCTGGAAGCTGACATCCGCCGCCTCGTCATTGCGTATCTCAACCGGCCGTCGAGCCGCTGTTCTGCAAAGGTGTGCGCCCTCCGAGACCGCGCCTTCGAACTCCTCGAAGGCCGGACGTTCTCAGGCGGCAAGACTGCTCAGGACAGGCAAGTAGGCAATGCGTTCCCGCCGCCGGTGGCGGGAACAGTGGCCTCGCTATCGCCGCAGTGCTTCGACCCGAGCACCAGAGCGGACTCATCAGGGGGTACGACTTCAAGGGCGAAGGCGCAGCGGGGTCGGATGACATGCAGTGTCAGGCTCCCTCTTCGCCGAAGGCGACGCCTTTCGGCTACAGGGGCTCAGTGGCCTCACGGACAGCGATCAGCTCCTAGCGCGCCGCGTACGGCGTGCGCTGACGGCGTCCGCCACCACCTTCGCACAGCCGGCCGCGCCCTCGTGCTCCCAGAATCGCAGGACCAGCCATCCCTCGGCAGCGAGCCGCGCATCAGTCTCCCGGTCCCGCCGGAATTTGCCGCCGATCTTGTCCCGCCAGTAGTCGGGGTTGGTCTTCGGGGCCACGAAGTGCTCCGGACAGCCGTGCCAGAAACAGCCGTCGATAAACACGGCCACCTTCGTCGGCCGGAAAACCAGGTCGGCGGTTCTCCTCATGCCCGGGAGCGGCTTGGCCGCCACCGGTACCTCAGCCCCTTCGCATGGAGGAGGGACCGCAGCGCCCGCTCAGGCGAAGTGTCCCTGCTCCGATTGCCGCGCATGCTCCGGCGGTTCGCTGCCGACGAGGCCCAGGAGCCCGGCGGCGGGGCCCAGGGAATGCCCTGTTGCGACTGGTCGCTCATGGGAACCGGAGTGTAGCTGCCGTCTTGAACCCTTCTCCTAGCACCTGAACAGCTGGAGTTGTTGGTGGCCGCGGGCTTGGGCTGTGGGTGGGGTGGGGCGGGTGGTGGCCAGGGTGAGGAGGGTGAGGAGGGTGCGGAGGGCTGCGAGGACTTGTTCGGGGGTGTCGCGGATCATCGAGGGGGTCGCGCTGACCACGAGGATGCCGTGGGACTCCAGGCGGAGGCGGCGGCGGAGTGTGGCGTGCCAGGCGTCGCGTGTGTAGTGGTACTCCGCGGAGTCGATCTCCAGGGCCACGCCCTCGTCGGGCCAATAGGCGTCGGGGCTCGCCAGGAAGGTGCCGTCCGGGGTGTGGAGGCGGGCGTTCCAGAGCGGGGTCGGCAGGTCGGTCGCCGTCAGGGTGTCGCGGGCCCGGGCCTCGGCGAACGAGCGGACGCCGACGAGCAGTTCCGCCGCGGCCGCGCGGACCGCGGGCCGGGCCAGGAGGCGGGCCGCGCGCAGTTCGGCGTACAGGTCCTGCGGGTGGCACCAGCCGGCCTGGACCACGTGGGCCAGCGTCGAGCGGATGCGGTCGGGGTCCTCGGCGCGGGCGGCGTAGTCCGCGGCCGCGCGGACCGGGCGGGTGCTCGGGATGCCGCGGACGGCGATGGTACGGGGCCACCGGCTGGTCGGCAGCGGGCGGGCGTACGGGGTGGCCCCGAGCCGGCGCGGGGCGCGGATCAGGACGTCCGCCGGGGTGTCGGGGGCGTCGCCGATGCCGAGCAGGGCCAGCGCGGCGCCGCCGGTGAGGGCGGCGGTGTCGCCGGACAGCGGGTCCGCGACGGGCTCGGCGGCGTACAGGACGGCGGCGAGGGCGCGTTGACGGTGGTCGGGCGGGCAGGTCTGGAGGAGGTACACGCGCGGCAGTAACCGCTGCCAGGGCCCGCCGGGGCGGGTACGGGAGGTGAGGGTGCCGGCGGGGACGCCGGCTGCGGTGGTGAGTTGGTGGCGGGTCGCGAGGTTGAGCTGGCGGCGCGCGATGCGGGCCGTCTCGCCGGCCGCCTTGTGTGCCGGGTGCGCCTTGTGTGCCGGGTGCGCCTTGTGTGCCGAACCTGTCGGGTGTGCCGGGTGCGTTGTGCGCTGCGTCGTGATCATGCGCGGGTTATGCCCGGCCCGATCGACCGGACACCCCTCGGAGGTGCCCGCTAGCGGTTCGGGTGGTGGGGCGAGAGGAAGACGACCACGCCCGTCTCCGTACCCGGCAGGGCCGGGACCTCGTGCCAGCCCAGGCGGCGGTAGGTGGCCACCGTGTCCGCCGCCAGGCGGGAGGTCAGGAGCCAGGCGCGCTGGTCCGGGGCGTCGGCGGTGATCTCCGTGAGCAGGGTCCGGCCGGTGCCGTGGCCGCGCGCGTAGGGGCGTACGGCGAGTTCGTCTATCTCCAGCGCACCCGTCAGGAGCTGCTTCACCCGGTCCGGCCCGAGCTGCGCCGCGACCTGGGCGTACGCGCGGTTCTTGGGGAAGGCCGCGGGGGTGATCCAGCCCGTGGCGAAGCCGTCGATGCCCGCCGCGGACTGGGCGAGGGCGGTACGGAAGCCACGGCGCCGGGCGTCGGCCTGGAGGCGGATCGCGAACTGGCGAATGGTTTCTTCGTCCTCGTTCCACGGCGGGGCGGAGAAGACGTCGGCGTAGGCGTCGACCAGTTCGTCCGCGAGGTCGAGGACGGCCTGTCCGTAGCAGATCACGATGTCCGAGCTCCTGATGTCGATGTGTGAGAAGGGGAGGGGTGGGGGTGGTTTGCCCGTTTGGGTGGGGAGAGTGAATTTATGCCAGTCGCGTTCCAGGGTCCTACATCGCACGGATCCGGCGAGTGTGCGACAAATCCCCTCCCCGTCCTCCGTGTCGGGAAACCCGACGGGGGCGTTGAGCAGCCCGTGGACAGACTGTTTCGGGCCGCCGGCTGGTGCGCGCTCGCGTTTCTTCTCGTACTGGGCCTGGTGGCCCTGCTGCCCCGCACCGTGCAGGAATCGGTGCCGAACACCGTGATCGGCGGGGCCGTGATCGTCCTGGCGGGACTGGGTGCCCGCCGGGTGGCCAAGCGGTCCCGTTAGCCTCGTAGGGCGATTCATCAATCATTGAGCGATTCATCAGACAAGACGAACGAGGGAGTTGGCATGGCTCGCGTACCCAGTTCCGCAGTGGCGGCCGCCGGTCTGGTCGGCGGCTACGCCGTCGCCCGGTGGTCCAAGAGGCGACCCCTCGGCGGTGTCGTCCTCGCCGCCGCCGGGATCGCCGCCGGACGGGAGTGGCACCGCAGCGGCGGCGCCCCCGCCGCGGCCGGGCTCGGCGCGCTGTACCTCGCCGGGTTCGCGGGCGCGCACCCGCTGGCCAAGAAGGTCGGCGCCTGGCCGGCGGTACTCGGGGCCACCGCGGTCGTGGCCACCGCCGCCTGGGTCGTCGCCGACCGCGGGGGGGGGGGGGGGGCCGGTCCGGGGCGGGCCGCCCCCACCCCCACACACCCCACCCCC
>NZ_JBVJUY010000018.1:17515-34704 GCF_055604165.1 Streptomyces sp. NPDC037242 | reverse complement strand
TCTTGTCTTGTTCTTTCTTCCCCCCCTTGTTTCCTCCCCCCCCCTTCTTTTTCTCCCCCCCCCCCCCCCCCCCCCCCCCCCCCCCCCCCCCCCCCGACCGCTACGCCCCGAACGCCCGCGACACCGTATAGATCAGCAGGCCCGCCAGGGCGCCGACCACCGTGCCGTTGATGCGGATGAACTGGAGGTCCCGCCCGATGTGGGCCTCGATCTTCCGCGACGTGTGCTCGGCGTCCCAGCCCGCCACCGTGTCCGTGATCAGCGAGGTGATCTCGGTCCGGTAGGTGGTGACGACATAGACCACCGCGCCCTCGATCCAGCCCTCCACCTTGTCCTGGAGCCGGCCGTCGGTGGCCAGCCGCGCCCCCAGCGACATCAGCGAGGACCGCACGCGCAGCCGCAGCTCGCTGCGCTCGTCCTCCGCCGCCGAGATGATCATCGACCTGATCGCGGTCCAGGCGGAGGCGATCACGTCCTGCACCTCGCCCCGCTCCAGGATCTCCGACTTGAGCCGCTCCACCTTGGCGCGCGTCTCGGTGTCCGACTGGAGATCGGCCGCGAAGTCGGCGAGGAAACGGTCCACCGCCCCGCGCGCCGGGTGCTCCGGCATGTCCCGCATCTCCTGGAGGAAGCGGAGCAGTTCCTTGTACACGCGCTCGCCGACCTTGCGGTCCACGAACCGCGGGGTCCAGCCGGGCGCCCCGCCCTGCACCGCCGCCTCCACCGAGTCGGCGTGCGTGACCAGCCAGTCGTGCGCCCGCGCGCACACCAGGTCCACGACCCGCCGGTGCCCGCCGTCCGCGACGACCCGCTCCAGGGTCTTGCCGAGCCCCGGCGCGATCTCGGCGGTCTCGGCCCGCCGCGTGATCGCCTCCCCCACGACGGCCTGCACATCGGAGTCGCGCAGTACGGTCAGGGCCCCGCGCAGCGCCGTGGCCAGCTCGGCCGTGACCCGGTCGGCGTGCGCGGGCTCGGCCAGCCAGGCCCCGAGCCGGCCGCCGATGCCGAGCGCGTGCAGCCGCGCACGGACCACGTCCGCGGAGAGGAAGTTCTCCCCGACGAATTCGCCGAGGGTGACCCCGAGCTGGTCCTTCTTGGTCGGGATGATCGCGGTGTGCGGAATGGGCAGGCCGAGCGGGCGCCGGAAGAGCGCGGTGACGGCGAACCAGTCCGCGAGCGCGCCGACCATGCCCGCCTCGGCGGCGGCCGCCACATAGCCGGTCCAGCCGCCGGCGCCCCAGGCGTGCTGGGCGACCTTGGCCAGTACGTAGACCAGCGCCACCAGGACCAGCAGGCCGGTCGCGGTGGTCTTCATGCGGCGGACGCCGCGCTGCCGCTCCTCGTCGGCCGCGCTGAACACGAACCCGCCGCGTACGGGTGCCTGGGCCGCCACCGGCGGCGATGCCGGTGGCGCTGGTGGCGATTCGGCCGTGCTGCGGTTCTCCACGTGCTCCTGCCTTCCCCCGGGGGCGCCGGTTTTGTCTGCATAGCATCCGACTCCCGGGAGGCCCGCAGAGTTCCCGGCACGCCGTGTCGCGCCCCTACGGCCCGCCTACGGCCGTCACGCAACCCAGCCCGCCTACGACCCGTCCACGCCGCTCACGGCCCGTCCACGCCCCGCCCGCGCCGCGCTCACAGCTCCTTGCGCAACGACGGGCCCCCGCCGTCCAGCCCCTTGCGGGACTTCGGGGCCTTGACCTTGACCTCCACCCCGCCCCAGAAGGCGAAGCCCGTCACGACCACCCTCGGGGCCCCCGGCTGCCTGGGCCCCGTACCGTCGCTCTGGTCGAAGGCGCCCATGACGCCCACGCCCCGTACGTCGACCTCGACGCCCGGCGGCACCGTGATCTGGATGCCGCCCATGATCGCCACGCAGGTGATCACGACCTCCGGCTCCGCGAAGTTCGCCTCGCGCAGGTCGAGCTCGCCGCCGCCCCAGAACGCCACCGCGTTGAAGCGCGCGGGCACCGTCCAGTTGCCCTTGCGCTGGAAGCCCGACATGACCGCGACGGCCGTCGCGGACGTACCCGACCCCCCGATCCGGGCCGGCCAGGCGGGGTCGGACCCCGCGGGGCCCGCTGCCGGGGAGAACGGCGCGGCCGCCCCCGCCCCCGAAGGCGCCGGCAGGTCCCGCGTCAGCGGTTCCAGTTCCGCGTACGTACGGGACTTGTACGCCGCGTCCAGCCGCTCCTCGAATTCCTCCATGTCGAGCCGGCCCTCGGCGACGGCGTCCCGCAGACGCTCCACCACCCGGTCCCGGTCGGCATCCGACGCCCTCAGTTCCGGCAACGGCTTCTCCGGCCGCTCGTCACTCATGAGCACCAGCCTATGCAGTGATCCGGGCGAGTTGTATGACTTAGCCCTGACGCCGACCCCGGCTCGTCCCTGATTTCATCCCCTACCCGCGTACATCCGCGCGATCACGTCCTCGATGTCCGGCTCCCGCACCGACAGGTCCACCAGCGGGTAATCGGCCGCCACCGCCGCCACCAGCGGGGCCGCCGAGGCCTGCGCCGGGAAGGCCAGCCACTGCCGCGGCCCCTCCACCTGCACCACCCGCGCGCCCGCCACGCTGATCGGCGCCATCTCCCGCTCCAGGTCCACCACCAGCGTCCGCTCGCTCTCCCCCGCGCCGCCCGCCGCGTGCAGGCCGCCCAGGGGGCCGTCGTACATGAGCCGCCCGTGGTCGATCACCATCACGCGCTCGCACAGCTGCTCGATGTCCTGGAGGTCGTGCGTGGTCAGCAGCACCGTCGTGCCGAGCTCCTCGTTCAACTGCCGCAGGAAGCCCCGCACCTTCGCCTTGCTCACCACGTCGAGCCCGATCGTCGGCTCGTCCAGGTACAGCACGTCCGGGTCGTGCAGCAGCGCCGCCGCGATGTCCCCGCGCATCCGCTGCCCGAGCGAGAGCTGGCGTACCGGTACGTCCAGCAGCTCGGCCAGGTCGAGGCGCTCCACGCAGCGCTCCAGGTTCTCCTTGAACCGGGCCGGCGGCACCCGGTACATCCGCCGCATCAGCCCGTACGAGTCCTTCAGCGGCAGGTCCCACCACAGCGTCGTGCGCTGCCCGAAGACCACTCCGATCCGGTGCGCGAGCCGCATCCGCTCCCGCGACGGGTCGATGCCCGCGACGCGCAGCCGGCCGCCGCTGGGCGTCAGGATGCCGGTCAGCATCTTGATCGTGGTCGACTTCCCCGCGCCGTTGGGCCCGATGTAGCCGACCACCTCACCCCGCGCGACCTCGAAGCTGATCCCGTCCACGGCCCTGACCTGCCGTTTCTCCCTGCGCACCAGTCCCACCCGGCGCCGTACGTCGAAGACCTTCTCGACCCCGTCCAGCTCGATCAACGCCTCGGCCATCGCTCAGCTCCCCGTGCTTCGGTACGAACGGACTCCCGCGCGCCACGCCAGCGACGCGGGCAGGAACACGGCGAACGCCACCAGCGGGCTCGCGTACGCCAGCCACCCGGGCAGCCCCAGCGGGTCCGGGCGCCCCAGGAGGTACAGCGCGGGCAGCCAGTTGACGAAGGCCAGCGGCACGATGAAGGTCACCCCGCGCAGCAGGTCCTTCGCGAACACGGTCGGCGGGTACTCCAGCATCGTGCAGCCGCCGTAGGTGAAGGAGTTGACGACCTCCGCCGCATCGCCCGCGACGAACTGGAACGCCGCACCGGCCACCATCACCGCCCCGAAGATCCCCGCCCCGGCGATGACCATCACCGGCACCAGGACCAGCTTGCCGAGCGTCCAGTCCACCTCCCCGGACAGCGACCAGAGCGCCCAGCCCAGCACTCCCAGGCCCTGCCCGATCCGGCCGAGCCGGCGCAGCGCGAAGCGGTCCGCCGCGACCTGCGCAAGTACCGGGACCGGGCGGACCAGCATCGTGTCGAGCGAGCCGTCGCGGATCCGGGCGCCGATCCGGTCGGTATTGCCGAGCAGCAGGTCCGCCAGGCCCAGGGAGGCCGAGCAGGACCCGTAGAGGAGGGCGATCTCGGGCAGCGTGAAGCCGCCGAGCACGTCCACGTGGGAGAACATGATGTAGATCGCGGCGAAGTCGAGGAGGGTGATCGCCGCGTTCCCGAAGGTCGACAGGAAGAAGGACGTCCGGTACGTCATCGTCGACCGGATCCACATCGACACGATCAGCCCGTAGCCGCGCAGCCCCTCCACGGCCCGGTTCCGCTTCGGCCCGCCGAACGGGAGGGCGCCGGGCCGTACCCGGCCGGCGTCCACCAACGGCCGTGTCGTCTCGTCCGCCGTCGTGTCAGCCATCGGGTCCACCGTCGCGTCAGCCACCCTGGACCACCACCTTCCGCGTCGCCGCCGACTGCAGCAGCCGGCCCAGGCCCAGCAGTACGAGCGCCCACCCGGCCTGGAACCCCAGCGCCCGCAGCGCGCCCCCGGCCCCCGCGCCCATGCCCAGCAGCACGTCGATCGGCACCTGGAGCATCGCCGCCCACGGCAGGAGGCGTACGAACTCCCCGAAGCCGCCCGGGAACACGGTCAGCGGCAGCAGCATCCCGGAGAAGAAGATGGAGACGACGGTGGCCATCAGGTTGATCCCGGCACCGTCCATCAGCCAGAACGCCGCGAGCCCCAGCAGGTAGCGCAGCGCGAAGCTCACCACCACCGCCAGCACCACGGCCACCAGGAACAGCAGCCAGCGCAGCGGATCGGCGGGCAGCGCCAGCCGGAAGGCGAGCGCCCCCACCGCCATCGGGACCGCCCCGCGGGCCACCAGGTGGTAGGCCGCCCGGCCCAGGTCCCCGGCGAGCCACCACATCTGGAGGTCCACCGGCCGGTACAGGTCCACGGCGATGTCACCCGTACGGACCCGCTCCTGGAGCTCCTCCTGGAAGCCGCCGCCGATCAGCGCGGCGGCGGCGAGCAGCGCCTGGCTGACCCAGATGAAGGTCAGGGCCTGCGCCTGGTCGTAGCCGCCGAGCCCGGGCCGCTCGTCCCAGAGCGCGATGAACGTGTAGGCGAGGATGAAACCGAACACGGTGTTCGTGAACACCCCGGCCGCGGTGGCCATCCCGTACGTGGCGTACCGGCGGAATCCACCGGCCGCGACGGCCAGGTGGAGCCGTACTCTCCGACCCGCTCTCCAGTGCACCGTATCCCTCCGTTTCCCACGTCGTTCCTACGTCGGCCAAAGCGCGCGAGCTTAGTGCGGAGGGGCGAGCCACGGTATCGATTTATGCCCGTCCGGAGCGGAATGCGGCCATCGGGTAGACACCATGAGGTACAGATGTGGATATTTCGTACGGCGCCGAGGAGTACCGGAGATGAGCGACCAGTCACCACCCCCCGGCTGGACCCCTCGCGACCCGGACACCCCCGACGAACCGCGGGCCGCGCGGGCGGACCGGGTGGAAAACACGGAGCAGCCGACGCCGGGGCCCGAGGCCGGGCCCGGAACCGGGACCGAGGCCGCGACCGGCGAGACCGCAGCGACCGCCGAGACCGGGGCGGCGAAGGCCAGAACCAAGAAGGCCGGGCGGAAACGGTCCGGCTGGCGCCGCATCTTCCCCACCTGGCGCATGGTCCTGGGCGGAGTGCTGCTGCTCGCCCTGCTGCTGGGCGGCGCCCTCGTCGCCGGCTACCTGCTGGTCGACATCCCGCCCGCGAACGCCGCCGCCACCGCGCAGTCCAACGTCTACCTCTACTCCGACGGCTCCCAGATCGCCCGTGACGGCGAGGTCAACCGCGTCAACGTCCCGCTCTCGCAGATCCCGCGGACCGTCCAGGAGGCCGTACTGGCCGCCGAGGACCGGGACTTCTACTCCGAACGGGCGGTGGACCCCGCGGCGATGCTCCGCGCGGCCTGGAACACCGCGACCGGCAAGGGCACCCAGTCCGGCTCGACCATCACCCAGCAGTACGTCAAGAACTACTACCTGGGCCAGGAACAGACGATCAAGCGCAAGGTCAAGGAGTTCTTCATCGCGATCAAACTCGGTCGCGAGAAGTCGAAGAACTACATCCTTGAGGGCTACCTGAACACCAGCTACTTCGGCCGCAACGCCTACGGCATCCAGGCCGCCTCCCAGGCCTATTACGGCAAGGACGTCGGCAAACTCACCACCGCGGAAGGCGCTTACCTCGCCACCCTCCTCAACTCCCCGAGCGCCTTCGACGTAGTCGCCCACCCCCAGAGCCGCGCCCGCGCCCTCGGCCGCTGGAACTACGTGCTCGACGGCATGGTCAAGAAGAACTGGATGACCCCCGCCGAACGGACGGCCACCACCTTCCCCGAGCCCGGGAAGGTCCGCGGCGCCGCAGGGCTCTCCGGGCAGCGCGGCTACCTCGTCGAGGCCATCAAGGACTACATCGTCGAGAACAAGATCCTCGACGACAAGACCCTCGCCGAAGGCGGCTACCGCATCACCACGACCATCGACAAGCGCCGCCAGACCGCCATCGTCGACGCCGTCAACGACAAGGTGGTCAGCAAGCTCGACCCCGAGAAGCGCAAGGCGGACCGCGTCGTGCGGACCGGCGCTGTCTCCATCGACCCGGCCACCGGCAAGGTCGTCGCCATGTACGGCGGCATCGACTACACCAAGCAGTTCGTCAACAACGCCACCCGCCACGACTACCAGGTGGCCTCCACCTTCAAACCCTTCGTCTTCGCGGCCGCCGTGCAGAACAACTCCCGCACCCAGGACGGCCGCACGATCACCCCGTACACGATCTACAACGGCGACAACAAGCGCCGCGTCGTCGGCACCCGGATCCCCTACGCACCGGAGAACGAGGGGCAGGTCAGCTACGGGAACATCACCGTCAACACCGCCACCGACCTCTCCGTCAACGCCGTCTTCGCGCAGATGGTCGTCGACGTCGGCACCGAGAAGGTCAAGAAGACCGCCATCGACCTCGGCATCCCCGCGAGCACCCCGAACTTCGACGCGGGTCCCGCCATGGCGCTCGGCACCATGCAGGCCAGCGTCCTCGACATGACCCAGGCGTACGCGACCCTCGCCGCGCACGGCAAGCACACCCCGCACACCTTCCTGGAGAAGATCACCAAGGAGGGCGACACCGTCACCCTCCCGGACCGCAACACGAACCAGGCCGTCAGCCGCGAAGCCGCCGACACGACCACGTCCATGCTGGTCAGCGTCGTGGACAACGGCACCGGTACGGCCGCCCTCGCCGCCGGGCACCCCGCCGCGGGCAAGACGGGCACCGGGGAGCTCGACCGCTCGGCCTGGTTCGCGGCGTACACCCCGGACCTGGTCACGGTCGTCTCGATGATGGGCCAGGACCCGGACACCGGCGCCCTGGAGTCCCTGTACAACGCCCTCGGCGAGTCCCGTATCGGGGGCGGCGGCTACCCGGCCCGGGTCTGGGCGCAGTACACGAAGACGGCCCTGGAGGCCACCGACCCGGTCGACTTCGACCTCGAACTCATGCCGGGCGCGGACCGGCCCCCGCCGGTGGCCCCGAACACCCCTCAGCAGACCCCCGACGACGACTTCTCGGCCCCGCCGGTACGGCCGAGCCCCCCGACGGGCGGCCAGAACCAAGGCGGGCAGACCAACGGGGGCCAGACGCAGGGCGGGCAGACGCAGGGCGGCCAGACCAACGGGGGCCAGACCCAGGGCGGACAGACACAAGGCGGCCAGACCCAGGGCGGCCAGACCAACGGAGGCCAGACCACGGGGGGTCAGACCACCGGCGGTCAGACGACCGGAGGCCAGACCGACGGCGGCGCCACCACGGGAAACCTGGGCGGCGCCACCGAAGGCGTACGCCCCCGCCCCCCGGCGGACTACCTCGAATGACCCCGGTCAGTGACCGGAGGTCATCTTCAGCCCCACCACGGCGACCAGCAGCAGAGAGATGAAGAAGATCCGGGCGGCGGTGACGGGCTCACCCAGCACCACCATGCCGAGCACCGCCGCACCGGCCGCACCGATGCCGACCCACACGCCGTACGCCGTGCCGATGGGCAGGGTCTTGGCGGCGTAGGAGAGCAGCACCATGCTGGCGACGATGCCGGCGCCCGTGAACACACTGGGCCAGAGCCGGGTGAAGCCTTCGGTGAATTTCATACCGATCGACCAGCCGACTTCGATCAGGCCGGCGACGATGAGAAGAACCCAGGCCATGACAGGCACCTCCGGGACGAGAGCGAACGGGGGTGCGTCGTCTTTGCGTCCAGCTACCCGGTACGGCGCGTCTCGTCGGGGGTTCCCCTCCACCCTAGCAAAGAACGGGCAAAGCGCGCCAAAAAGGGCCGGTGACAGTGGTCACCGGCCCTTCTCGCACAAGAATCAGAGGCGCAGGGGGAACTCAGAGATAGAGCCCGGTGGAGTCCTTCGACCCCTCCAGCCGCTCGGCGGCCACCGCGTGCAGGTCCCGCTCGCGCATCAGTACGTACGTCGCCCCGCGCACCTCCACCTCGGCCCGGTCCTCGGGGTCGTACAGCACCCGGTCGCCCGGCTCCACACTGCGCACGTTCTGCCCGACCGCGACCACCTCGGCCCAGGCCAGCCGCTTGCCCACCGCGGCCGTCGCCGGGATCAGGATGCCGCCGCCCGAGCGCCGCTCGCCCTCGGGCGAGTCGGACTTCACGAGCACGCGGTCGTGCAGCATGCGGATGGGGAGCTTGTCGTGCGTGGTGGTGTTGGTGGTGTCGTCGCTCACGCCCCGAACCTACCTCAGCGCTTGCGCCGCGCCGACAGCACGAGCAGCCCGAGCACACCCACCGCGACCAGCGCGACCGGGACGATCCGCTCGACGCGCGGGGCCCCGTCCTCGTGCCGCAGCCCGTCCCGCACGTCCGTCACCAGACGGTTCACGGCCACCACGGCGCGCCCGGCGGTGTGGTCCACGACGCCGACGGCCCTGGCCTTGGCATCCCCGATGATCGTCTTCGGGTGCATGCGCACGCCGATCTCATCGAGCGTCTCGGCGAGCTGCTCGCGCCTGCGGACGATGTCCGCCTCGATCTGTGCGGGGGTCCTGGCTTCCGGCACCGCGCTGCCTCCGTCGTCATGGTCGTGCTCGTATGTGAACAGGCTGTCAGCTTAGTCTCGTGGCATAACGATGCCCTCCCGAGGAGACTGTTGAGATGAGCGAGCGACTGCAGCCCGGCGACACCGCCCCGGCCTTCACCCTGCCCGACGCGGACGGCAACGAGGTCTCGCTCGCCGACCACAAGGGCCGCAAGGTGATCGTGTACTTCTACCCGACCGCCCTGACCCCCGGCTGCACCAAGCAGGCCTGCGACTTCACGGACAACCTCGCCGTCCTGGCCACGGCCGGCTACGACGTCATCGGCGTCTCCCCGGACAAGCCGGAGAAGCTCGCAAAGTTCCGCGAGAAGGAGCACCTGAAGGTCACGCTGGTCAGCGACCCGGAGAAGGAGACCCTGACGGCCTACGGCGCGTACGGCGAGAAGAAGCTGTACGGCAAGACGGTCACCGGCGTCATCCGCTCCACGATCATCGTGGACGAGGAGGGCAAGGTCGAGCGCGCCCTCTACAACGTGAAGGCCACGGGCCACGTAGCCAAGATCATCAAGGACCTGGGCATCTGACCCCGCGCCTCCCTGAACGCAGTGGCCCGCACCCACCCGGTGCGGGCCACTGCGCTTGTCGGACGAAACCGGCCGTATCCGTCCGACCGTCGCCCCGTTACTCCGTACGAGAGCCGCATGCGCGGCCGGAACGCCGGGGTGGACCCGAAGGGAGAATCCCCGACCCCTGTGCCCCAACTGCCATACGACGGCCCAGACCTGATGCCGGGGAGGTCGGCGCAGGCCAGTCGCCGACCGGAACGGGGTCGCCGTACACTGGGCGCGGCAAGCCGGACTGGATGTCTAAATTGCCCAACATGTCGCGGTCGTGGCGAAATAGGCGATACGCGCTGGGTTTAGGTCCCAGTGGGGTAACACCCGTGGGGGTTCGAGTCCCCCCGACCGCACACAGGCCGAAGGCCCCGTACGCAGCTATCGCGTACGGGGCCTTCGGTGTTCCGGCTCAGGCCAACAGGGCGCGGACGAAGGGGACCAGGGCGCGGAAGGCCTGGCCGCGGTGGGAGATGGCGTTCTTCTCCGCGGCCGACAGCTGCGCGCAGGTGCGGGACTCGCCCAGGGGCTGGAGGATCGGGTCGTAGCCGAAGCCGCCCGTGCCGACCGGGGTGTGGCGCAGGGTGCCCAGGAGGCGCCCCTCGACGACGCGTTCGGTGCCGTCCGGGAGGGCCAGGGCCGCCGCGCAGGCGAAGTGGGCGCCGCGGTTCTCGTCGTCGATGTCGCCGAGCTGGGCCAGGAGGAGGGCGAGGTTGGCCGCGTCGTCTCCGTGCCTGCCGGCCCAGCGGGCCGAGAAGATGCCGGGGGCGCCGTTCAGGACGTCCACGCAGAGGCCGGAGTCGTCGGCGACCGCCGGCAGGCCCGTGGCCTTGGCCAGGGCGTGGGCCTTGAGGAGGGCGTTCTCGGCGAAGGTGACGCCGGTTTCCTTGACGTCCGGGATCTCCGGGTACGCGTCCGCGCCGACCAGCACGTGCGGCAGGCCGGCGTCGGACAGGATGGCGTGGAGTTCGGCGATCTTGCCCGGGTTGCGGGTGGCCAGGATCAGGCGGTGGGGCGTGGAGGTCATGCCCGCCATTATTCCGGCCGCCGCCGGCGGATCAGTTCGGCGTGCAGACCATCGAGATCTCCTTGGCCGCGTCGCCGACGGGCGTGACGTCCGGTACCGAGTTGCCGGACTCGATCGACGTACGGACGTTCTTGACGGCCGTGTTCATGGACTCGATGGCCTTCTTCAGGTCGGCGTTGTCCGCCTGGTCGCCGACCTTCCTGAGGTTCGCGTCGATCTGGTCGAGCGCGTTCTTGGCGTCCTGCGGGCTGTTGCCGGCCTGCGAGACGGCCTTCTGGAGGTCGTTCGCGCTGTCCGCGATGGCCACCGCCGTGTTCGCGCAGTCCATTGCCGTCGAGATCGCGTCGCAGGAGGTGATCGCCGGGACGGCGAGCGCGGCCGCCAGTGCCACGGCGGCTATGCGGAGCTTCGGATTCTGCTTCTGCTTCACTTCGGGTCTCCCCCGCTCTGGTACATGGACGGGCGCACGGTTGTGACACCGTGCGCCCGTACTCGCGTAGACGCCGGGGCGGACCCGGCGGTTGCCGTGGAGCCTAGAGCCGTGGAGGCTACAGCTCCAGGGCGCCCAGCTGGATGGCCTCCAGGTCGGCGCAGCCGCCGGCGGCCAGGTCGAGCAGGGCGTTGAGCTCCTTGCGGTCGAAGGGCTCGCCCTCGGCGGTGCCCTGGACCTCGACGAAGCGGCCGTCGCCGGTGCAGACCACGTTCATGTCGGTCTCGGCCCGCACGTCCTCCTCGTAGCAGAGGTCGAGCAGCGGGACGCCGTCCACGATGCCGACGCTGACGGCGGCGACGGTGCCGGTCAGCGGCTTGCGGCCGGCCTTGATGAGCTTCTTCTGCTGGCCCCAGGCGATGGCGTCGGCGAGGGCGACGTACGCGCCGGTGATGGCCGCGGTGCGGGTGCCGCCGTCGGCCTGGAGGACGTCGCAGTCCAGGACGATGGTGTTCTCGCCGAGGGCCTTGTAGTCGATCACCGCGCGCAGCGAGCGGCCGATGAGGCGGGAGATCTCGTGGGTGCGGCCGCCGATCTTGCCGCGTACGGATTCGCGGTCGCCGCGGGTGTTGGTGGAGCGGGGCAGCATCGAGTATTCGGAGGTGACCCAGCCTTCGCCGCTGCCCTTGCGCCAGCGCGGGACGCCTTCGGTGAAGGAGGCGGTGCAGAAGACCTTGGTGTCTCCGAAGGAGATGAGGACGGAGCCCTCGGCGTGCTTGCTCCATCCGCGTTCGATGGTGACCGGGCGGAGCTGTTCGGGCGTACGGCCGTCGATGCGAGACATGGCTCCGAGCCTAGTCGGTGCCGGGGTACGGGAAGACCCCGTCCGGGTGCGTCCGGTACGGGGTCTTGTCGTACAGCCGTATGAGGCCGTGGGGTGGGTCTGAGCCGGGGGGCTCAGATCACATCATGTCCTCGATGTCGGCGGCGATCGGGTCGGCGTCGGTGCCGATGACGACCTGGATGGCGGTGCCCATCTTGACGACGCCGTGGGCGCCGGCGGCCTTCAGGGCGGCCTCGTCGACCTTGCTCGGGTCGATGACCTCGGTGCGCAGGCGCGTGATGCAGCCCTCGACCTCTTCGATGTTCTCGATACCGCCGAGCCCGGCGACGATCTTCTCAGCCTTGGTGGCCATCTGTGTCTCCCTGAGTGTTACGAAGAACGAGTCTCGGCGGCCGTAACCCGCATCGTCCGCTTTGTCACGGTAACTCACGGTTGGCCTACCTACGCGAGCGCATGCCCGGTAGCTGCCGAATGATGACCATCAGCAGCAACCTGCCCACAACTGGTCTACACCAGTGTGCCGCAAGTGTCGCAACCGCCAAAAACGGGCCGGTCAGGGAGGACGCCGATGAGCGCGAGCAGCGCCGCAGCAGTGCCACAGCAGAAGTGGTGGAACGGCCTGTTCCAAGGGCTGCAGAAGATGGGGCGGAGTCTGCAACTGCCGATCGCCGTGCTGCCGGCGGCGGGCATCCTCAACCGGCTCGGCCAGGACGACGTCTTCGGCAAGGACCGCCTGAACTGGGTGAACGTCGCCAACGTCATGAAGGGCGCCGGCGGCGCCCTGCTCGACGCCGACCTCGGCCTGCCCCTGCTGTTCTGCATCGGCGTCGCCATCGGCATGGCGAAGAAGGCCGACGGCTCGACGGCGCTGGCGGCGGTCGCCGGCTTCCTGGTCTACCGGGGCGTGCTGCACGCCTTCCCCAAGGACTGCCCCGCGGGGACCAAGGACATCGGCGGCGGCTGCCTGGGAGAGGGGGACGCCTTCGCCGGGTACGCGTACCAGAACCCGGGGGTGTTCGGCGGCATCGTCATGGGCCTGCTGGCCGCCTGGTTCTGGCAGCGCTACCACCGGGTCAAGCTGGTCGACTGGCTCGGCTTCTTCAACGGCCGCCGGCTCGTCCCCATCATCATGTCCTTCGTCGCGATCGCCTTCGCCGCGCTCTGCCTGTGGATCTGGCCGCCGATCGGCGATGCGCTGGAGAGCTTCTCCGACTGGCTGGTGGGGCTGGGCGCCTGGGGCGCCGGCATCTTCGGCGTCGCCAACCGCGCGCTGCTGGTGATCGGCCTGCACCAGTTCCTGAACGTGCCGGTGTGGTTCCAGTTCGGCAGCTACACCAAGCCGGACGGGCAGACCGTGCACGGCGACATCAGCATGTTCCTCAACGGCGACCCGAACGCCGGGCAGTTCCTCTCCGGCTTCTTCCCGATCATGATGTTCGCCCTCCCGGCGGCCGCGCTGGCGATCACGCACTGCGCCAAGCCGCAGCGCCGCAAGGAGGTCGGCGGCCTGATGCTGTCGGTCGGCCTGACCTCCTTCGTCACGGGCATCACCGAGCCGCTGGAGTACTCGTTCCTCTTCGTGGCGCCGCTGCTGTACGCGATCCACGCGGTGCTGACGGGCGTGTCGATGGCGGTGACGTGGGCGCTCGGGGTGAAGGACGGTTTCAGCTTCTCGGCGGGCCTGATCGACTACCTCATCAACTGGAGCCTGGCCACCAAGCCCTGGCTGATCATCCCGATCGGGCTGTGCTTCGCGGTCGTCTACTACGCGGTCTTCCGCTTCGCGATCACCAAGTTCGACATCCCGACCCCCGGTCGTGAGTCGGACGAGGAGATCGCGGCGATGGAGGCGGAGAACACGAAGGCCTAGCCGCGCACCGCCAGGCACTGCCCGGCGCCGCCCGGCCCACCGAATCCGTACAAACACCCCCCGGACCCATGGAGTCCGGGGGGTGTTTGCCATGAATGTCCCCGTGTGTCCTCCACCACGAAATTCATGGGTTCCTTACGTCGACCTCACCGTGCTACAACTGGTCTACACCACTTAGTGGTGTAGACCACGCGGGCTTGTCCGGCCCCGGGTCCCCCCGTTTCTAAGACGTCGCCATCCCCCTTTTCCTTGTCCCCTGGCGGCGCCTTGCCCACTGGAGGAACCACATGTCCACAGCGACCGCTGCGGAAACGAAGAAGGGCGCTGGCGTGATGGCCGTCATGCAGCGCATCGGCCGGAGCCTCATGCTCCCCGTGGCCGTGCTGCCTGCCGGCGCGCTCCTGCTCCGCCTGGGCGCCGACGACATGCTCGGCGACAAGGACGTCTTCCCGACGTTCGTCCTCAAGATCGCCGGTTACATGGCCGCCGGTGGTGGCGCGATCCTCGACAACATGGCGCTGCTGTTCGCCGTCGGCATCGCGATCGGCTTCGCCAAGAAGTCGGACGGTTCGACCGCCCTCGCGGCCGTCACCGGTTACCTGGTCTTCCAGAAGGTGCTCGCCACCTTCACCGACAGCAACCTCCCGAAGGTCGCCAAGGTCGTCGGCGGCAAGATCGTCAACGTGGACGCCCCGGTCAACGCCGGTGTGCTCGGCGGTGTCGTGATGGGCATCATCACCGCCCTGCTGTACCAGAAGTTCTACCGGACCAAGCTGCCGGACTGGGCGGGCTTCTTCGGCGGCCGCCGCCTCGTCCCGATCCTCTCGGCCCTCGCGGGTCTGGTCACCGGCATCGTCTTCGGCCTCATCTGGCCGGTCCTCGGCACGGGTCTGCACAACTTCGGTGAGTGGCTGACCGGTTCCGGCGCCGTCGGCGCGGGCATCTTCGGTGTCGCCAACCGCGCGCTGATCCCGATCGGCATGCACCACCTGCTGAACTCCTTCCCGTGGTTCCAGGCCGGCTCCTTCGACACCCCGACCGGCGCCGTCCACGGTGACATCGGCCGCTTCCTCGCCGGTGACCCGAGCGCCGGACAGTTCATGACCGGCTTCTTCCCGATCATGATGTTCGCCCTCCCGGCCGCCTGCCTCGCGATCGTCCACTGCGCCCGCCCCGAGCGCCGCAAGGTCGTCGGCGGCATGATGTTCTCCCTCGCGGCCACCGCGTTCGTCACCGGTGTGACCGAGCCGATCGAGTTCACCTTCATGTTCATCGCCCCGGTGCTCTACGCGATCCACGCGGTCCTGACCGGTGTCTCCCTGGCGCTGACCTGGGCGCTCGGGATGCGCGACGGCTTCGGCTTCTCCGCCGGCGCGGTCGACTTCCTGCTGAACCTGGGCATCGCGAACAACCCGTGGGGCCTGGCCGGCATCGGCCTGTGCTTCGCGGTCGTCTACTACTTCGTCTTCCGCTTCGCGATCACCAAGTGGAACCTCCCCACCCCGGGCCGCGAGTCCGACGAGGAGCTCGCCGAGCTGCTCAAGGCCGAGGCCAAGTAGTCCCGGTCGTACCTACGCCGAAGCCCCCGCTCTCCCGGACAGGGAGGGCGGGGGCTTCGGCGTAGGCGATTCGGTTCAGACCTCGTAGACGGCGCCCGCGTACGCGAGGTCGACCGGGCCGTCGTAGACCGCGCGGGCGTCGGCGAGGTTCTGCTCGGCGTCGGTCCACGGCGGGATGTGGGTCAGGACCAGCCGGCCGACCCGGCCCCCGCGGGCGTACTCCCCGGCCTCGCGGCCGTTGAGGTGGAGGTCGGGGATGTCCTCCTTGCCGTGCGTGAAGGAGGCCTCGCACAGGAAGAGGTCGGTGCCCTCGGCGAGCAGCCCCAGCTCGGGGCAGACCCCTGTGTCGCCGGAGTACGTGAGCGAGCGGCCGCCGTGCTCGATGCGGATCCCGTAGGCCTCGACCGGGTGGCACACCTTCTCGGTGCGGACCTGGAACGGGCCGATCTCGAAGCTGCCGGACTTCAGGTTCCGGAAGTCGAAGACCTCGCTCATGGAGCGCTCGTCGGGGACGTCCTCGTACGCGGTGGTCAGGCGCTTCTCGGTGCCTTCCGGGCCGTAGACGGGGATCGTGCCGCAGCGGCCGCCCTCGTGGCGGTAGAAGCGGGCGACGAAGTAGGCGCACATGTCGATGCAGTGGTCGGCGTGCAGGTGGCTCAGGAAGATCGCGTCGAGGTCGTACAGGCCGCAGTGGCGCTGGAGCTCGCCGAGGGCGCCGTTGCCCATGTCGAGGAGCAGCCGGAAGCCGTCGGCCTCGACGAGGTAGCTCGAACAGGCCGATTCCGCGGACGGGAACGAACCCGAGCAGCCGACGACGGTGAGCTTCATGGAGCGTGAACCTCCGTGGACGGTCCGTGGACGGAATGCGGGCCGTGCGTGGGTCGAGCGTAAGGCGCGAAACCTCCGGTCGCTCCTCCGCGGCGGTCCGTTGTGGGGGGAATCACCTGTCCTGTCACCCGGGGGAGCGACGCCCCGGAGGCGGGTTGCCGCGCCGCGGTGTCCGGGCACGGCTACGGTCGGAGTATGGACACGTCCTGGTGGCCGGCGGTCGCCGCGGTGGTGGCCGTGGCACTGCTGGTGCTGCTCCCGCAGCGGCTCCGGGGCGTGCGGCGGACCCAAGTGCCGCCGCACCGGCCCGGTCCGCCGCCGAGGCCGGGGGCGGGAGAGCTGTGGGCGCTGGCGGACGGTCGGCCGTGCCTGGTGCTGGGGGTACGGGCGCACCGGGCGCGGGTCGCGTGGATCACCGGGAAGTACGACGACCGGCGGGCCGGGGTGATCCCGCTGCCGCCGGGGACGGTCGGGGCGCAGGGCCGGGCGAGTTTCCTGGAGGCGGACCGGGTGGCGGAGGTGTCGGTGTGGGAGTTCCGCGACAGGCTGGGGACCCTGGACCCGGCGTTGTGGGACGAGGTCCGCGGACTGGGAGGTTCCGGATGATCCGGTTGCGGCGCGTCTACGATCCCCCCGAGCCGGGGGCGGACGGCGTACGGGTGCTCGTGGACCGGCTGTGGCCGCGCGGGCTGTCGAAGGAGGCGGCCGGGGTGGACCAGTGGCCGAAGGCGGTGACCCCGTCGGCGGAGCTGCGGAAGTGGTTCCACGGGGGCGGCTCCCCCGGGGAGTTCCGGGAGCGCTACGAGGCGGAGCTGGCGGAGCCGGAGGCGGTGGCCGAGCTGGCGCGGCTGCGGGGGCTGGCCGAGGGGGGCCCGCTCACCCTCCTGACGGCGGTCAAGGACCCGGCCTCCAGTCACGCGGCGGTGCTGGCGGAGCTGCTGGGCGCGCCCTCCTGAGACGTGCCGGGGGGGGGGGGGGGGGGGGGGGGGGGGGTCGGGGGGGGGGGGGGGGCGGGGGGGGGGGGGGGGGGGGGGGGGGGGGGGGGATG
>NZ_JBVJUY010000018.1:0-17507 GCF_055604165.1 Streptomyces sp. NPDC037242 | reverse complement strand
CGCCATGCTCACCACCCACCCCCCCCCCCCCTCCCCCTCCCCCCTCCCCCCCCCCTCCCTCCCCCCCCCCCCCCCCCCCCCCCCCCCCCCCCCCCCCCCCCCCCCCCCCCCCCCCCCCCCCCCCCCCCCCCCCCCCCCCGGGCCTCGGGGGGTCAGAGGGTGCTGGGGCTGCGGTCGACGCACAGGGCCCAGATCACGAACACGCCGATCGCGATCGCGATCAGGGACCAGAACGGCTGGTAGGGCAGCCACAGGAAGTGGAAGATGATCATCACTCCGGTAAGGGCGATGCCGACGGCCCGGCCCCACTGCTGGCCCTTGAGGATCGCGATGCCGACGAGCAGGAGCAGGATGCCGAGGATCAGGTGGATCCATCCCCAGGAGGTCAGGTCGAACCTGAAGGTGTAGTTGCGGACCCGCCAGATGACGTCGTCCTTCGCGAGCGCGGTGATGCCCTCGAAGATCGCGGAGACACCGGCGATCATCATCAGGACGGCGGCGAACATCGTGCCGCCCGCCGCCCAGGGGGACGGCTGTCCCGGTGGGGTCGGAGGGGCGTTCGGCGTGCCGGGGGCTGCGGGGTTGGGAGTGGTCGTCATCGCGCCACCACCCTCTCTCTGGGGTCGGCCGGGCCCGTTCAGCCTCGGCCGGGCACACTCAGCCTCGGCCGGTTCCGCCGTCCCGGCGACTTCCGAGGGCCGTTCGGGTGAATCCGCCCCGGAACACGCCTGCGCCCGCCTCCCCCGTGTCGGGGGAGGCGGGCGCAGGGCCGAGAAGGGCCGGGGGCCGCAGGGCCTATGCCCAGAGCTGGCCCTGGAGGACCTCGATGGCCTCTTCCGTCGTCTTCGCCGTGTAGACGCCGGTCGACAGGTACTTCCAGCCCCCGTCGGCCACGACGAAGACGATGTCCGCGCTCTCCCCCGCGGCCACCGCCTTGCGGCCGACGCCGATCGCCGCGTGCAGGGCCGCCCCGGTGGAGACGCCCGCGAAGATGCCCTCCTGCTGGAGCAGCTCGCGCGTCCGCGTCACCGCGTCCGACGAGCCGACCGAGAAGCGCGTGGTGAGCACGGAGGCGTCGTACAGCTCGGGAACGAAGCCCTCGTCGAGGTTGCGCAGGCCGTAGACGAGGTCGTCGTACCTCGGCTCGGCCGCGACGATCTTGACTCCGGGCACGTGCTCGCGCAGGTAGCGGCCCACGCCCATCAGCGTGCCGGTGGTGCCGAGGCCGGCCACGAAGTGGGTGATCGACGGCAGGTCCCGCAGGATCTCCGGGCCGGTCGTCGCGTAGTGGGCGCCCGCGTTGGCGGGGTTGCCGTACTGGTAGAGCATCACCCAGTCCGGGTGCTCCGCCGCCAGCTCCTTGGCCACCCGCACGGCGGTGTTGGAGCCGCCCGCCGCCGGCGACGAGATGATCTCGGCTCCCCACATCGCCAGCAGGTCGCGCCGCTCCTGCGAGGTGTTCTCCGGCATCACGCACACGATCCGGTAGCCCTTGAGCTTCGCCGCCATCGCCAGGGAGATGCCGGTGTTGCCGGAGGTGGGCTCCAGGATGGTGCAGCCGGGGAACAGGCGGCCGTCCTTCTCCGCCTGCTCGACCATGTGGAGCGCGGGGCGGTCCTTGATCGAGCCGGTCGGGTTGCGGTCCTCCAGCTTCGCCCAGATGCGGACGTCGTCCGAGGGGGAGAGCCGGGGCAGCCGGACGAGCGGCGTGTTGCCGACCGCGGCCAGCGGGGAGTCGTAGCGCATTACTTCGAGCCGCCGGCCACGGCCGGGAGGATGGTGACGCTGTCGCCGTCCTTGAGCTCGGTGGAGATGCCGTCGAGGAAGCGGACGTCCTCGTCGTTGAGGTAGACGTTCACGAAGCGGCGCAGCGTCCCGCCGTCGACGATGCGCTCCTCGATGCCCTTGTGACGGGTCTCCAGGTCGGCGAAGAGGTCGGCGAGCGTCGCGCCCTCACCGGAGACGGCCTTCTCGCCTTCGGTGTACGTGCGCAGGATGGTGGGGATGCGGACCTCGATGGCCATGGCAGGCTCCAGTGTGGTGAAGAAGGGCTGAGGGAAGTCAGGCGTGGCGGGGCGCGGTACTCGCGGCTCGCAGCCCCCTCGCGAGGGGGCCGTGGGGTTCAGGCAGCCGGACAGATGGCACTGGCGAGGCGGCACAGGTCGACGTGCAGCCGCGCCACGAGCAGCGGGCTGCCGGGCGTCTCGATGCTCACGTCGGGGGAAACCATGCGGTCATGTTAACGATTCCCGGTCCCCCGTTTGGAGTGTGATCCCGCATCGTGGACTCCTCCGGCTCACATACTGGTCAGTAGGCCTCTACGACCTGCACTTCCTCCTCCGTGATCACGCCTTCTACGATCCGGTAGGAGCGGAACTGGAACTCCCCGAGGCCGTCCTTGTCGGCCGTGGAGACCAGCACGTAGTGCGCGGCGGGCTCGTTCGCGTACGTGACGTCCGTACGGGAGGGGTAGGCCTCGGTCGCGGTGTGCGAGTGGTAGACGATCACCGGCTCCTCGTCCCGGTCGTCCAGTTCGCGGTAGAGCTTCAGCAGGTCCTTCGAGTCGAACTCGTAGAACGTGGGCGAGCGGGCCGCGTTCAGCATCGGGATGAACCGCTCCGGGCGGTCGGTGCCCGCCGGGCCGGCGACGACGCCGCACGCCTCGTCGGGGTGGTCCTGGCGGGCGTGCTCGACGATCCGGTCGTACAGGGCCTGGGTGAGGGTCAGCATGAGCGACAGGATAAGCAAACGGGCCCTCTCGTACCGAGGAGCGGTACGAGAGGGCCCGAATGCTGGACACGAGGTCCGTGGGAGCGCGGTTCCCGGCCGTGGCAGGCGGCCGGGACTCACGTTTCGCGAGGCCTGGATCAGGCCTTGGTGAACGCCTCGCCCCGCGGGTCGCGGGACTTCATCACCAGGTAGGAGACGCCGAGGATCAGGCCCCACAGCGGGGCGCAGTACAGCGAGACCCGCGAGTCCTTGTCGGCGCCCATCATCACGATGACCATGCCGATGAAGAGCAGCGCGAACCAGCTCGTCCACGGTGCGCCGGGGGCGCGGAACGCGGACTGGGGCAGCTCGCCGCGGTCGGCCTTGGCGCGGTAGCGGATCTGGCAGACCAGGATCATGATCCAGGCCCACATGCCGGAGATGGTGGCGAAGGAGACGACGTAGTCGAATGCCTTGCCCGGGGCGACGTAGTTGATCCAGACGCCCACCAGCATCAGGCCGGCGGAGAAGGTGGTGCCGATGAGCGGGGTGCCGCTCTTGGTCAGCCTGGTGAAGAACTTCGGGCCCTGGCCGTTGAGCGCGAGGTCGCGCAGCATGCGGCCGGTGGAGTACATGCCCGAGTTGCAGGAGGAGAGCGCCGCGGTCAGCACCACGAAGTTGACGACGGCCGCGCCGACGCCGAGGCCCATCTTCTCGAAAGCGGCGACGAAGGGGCTGACGCCCGGCTGGAACTCGTGCCACGGGACGACCGACAGGATCATGATCAGCGCGCCGACGTAGAAGACGGCGATGCGCCACGGCACGGTGTTGATGGCCTTGGGCAGGGTCTTCTCCGGGTCCTTGGACTCGCCGGCGGTGACGCCGACCAGCTCGACCGCGAGGAAGGCGAACATCACGATCTGCAGGGTCATCAGCGTGCCGCCGATGCCCTTGGGGAAGAAGCCGCCGTCGTTCCACAGGTTCGTGACGGTCGCGGTGTCCGCGGCGTCGGAGAAGCCGATGGTCAGGATGCCGGCGCAGATCAGGATCATGCCGACGATGGCGGTGACCTTGACCATGGAGAACCAGAACTCCAGCTCACCGAAGAGCTTCACGGAGATCAGGTTGGCGCCGTAGAGGATGACGGTGAAGATCAGCGCGTACGCCCATTGCGGGAAGCTGTCATGGGTCCAGTACGACATGTACTGCGCGGCGGCCGTCACCTCGGTGATGCCGGTGACCACCCAGAAGAGCCAGTACGTCCAGCCGGTCACGTACCCCCAGAAGGGGCCCAGGAACTCGCGGGCGTAGTCCGAGAAGGAGCCCGAGACGGGGCGGTACATGAGCAGCTCGCCCAGGGCCCGCATGATGAAGAAGATGACCAGACCGGCGATGGCGTAGGCCAGGATCAGACTCGGTCCGGCCTTCGAGATCGCCTTGCCGGCGCCCAGGAAGAGGCCGGTGCCGATGGCTCCGCCGATCGCGATCATCTGGATCTGGCGGGCGCCGAGTGCGCGGTGGTAACCCTCGCCGCCCTCGGCCCCGGTCGCCTGACCGCCCTCGCCGGGCGTCTTGTCGTGCTGCTCGACCTGCACAGAGGTCATGTTTTGGTGCGCCTTTCTCCACGCCGACCCGCGCCTATGACTGGCTGCGGATCGGGTCCTCGATCCCCCCGGATACGGATGGAGTTGCACGCCGGCGGTCAGCCGGTTCAAGCGGGCCGGGGGGCATGGGTGGCGCCCCGTCGGCGGTCGTGAAGATTTATCACGGCCTTATGGGTGGGCGAGGGGTCGAAATGTGGCACAAGGCACGGGAAATTCGGGATATAGACCCGGAAACGCATCAGATCACCGCATGACGGTGATCTGATCGTTATTTGGATTTGAGGGTCCGCTGAGCGAACACCGCTGGCCCTTGAGGGTTCTCAGAGGGTCTCGATGAGGCTCTCCTGCAGGCCGCCGAGCCAGAGGTACGCCATCACCATCGGCTTGCGCGGATCGTCGTCCGGCAGCCGGAAGAGCAGGGCGCTCTCGTCGTCCTCCGTGATGTCGAGCCGGGCCGCGAGCGTGAGCCGCAGGTCGTTCAGCGCCCCGAGCCAGCGCAGCGGGAGCTCGCCGGTCAGCTCCAGCACGGCCGCCCCGTCGCCGGCCGGGGTGAGCTCGTTCAGGCTGTGCACGACGGCCAGCGCGTCCTCCCGCTTGCGGGTGCGCAGGTCGTTCTCGGTGAACCGGCGGAACTCCGCCGAACGGGCCTTCAGCTCCTGCGGGTCGTCCTTGGGGCCCGCGCCCGGGCCGCCGTAGGCGTCGGGGAAGAGCCGGGCCAGCGCCGGGTCGGACGGGGGCTCGGTGGGCCCCTCGTTCCCCTCGGCGAACAGCACGGCGAGCGGGTCGGCGTCCTCCGCCGGCTCGGGTGCGCCGGGTCCGATGAGCTCCAGAAGCTGTACGGCCAGGGAGCGCAGGATGGAGATCTCGATCTCGTCCAGCGCGACGGCGGCCCCGCCGCCCTTCAGCGTCTCGAACGTCCCCATGGAGCGGCCCATCAGTTCCGGTCCTGGGAGAGCGTCGCCCACAGGCCGTAGCCGTGCATGGCCTGCACGTCGCGCTCCATTTCCTCGCGGCTGCCGCTGGAGACGACCGCCCGCCCCTTGTGGTGGACGTCCATCATCAGTCTGGTGGCCTTGTCCTTGGTGTAGCCGAAGTACGCCTGGAACACGTACGTCACGTAGCTCATGAGGTTGACCGGGTCGTTGTGCACCAGGGTCACCCAGGGGACGTCGGGCTCGGGGACCGCGAAGGTCTCTTCGGCCGATTCGGTGCGTTCGATCTCAATGGGAGCAACACTCACTTGTCCCATGCTGCCACCGTGACGGGCCGGTCGCACAAACGGGCCCTACATCTCGTCACTTTGACGAGATGTGCGCTAGCATCCCTGACATGAACCCTGCGGACCTGGGCCTGCCGGTGGACGTGCCGTCGACAGCGCTCTTCACGGACCATTACGAGCTCACGATGCTGCAAGCGGCCCTGGCCAACGGCACCGCCGACCGCCGCTCGGTCTTCGAGGTGTTCACCCGGCGGCTGCCCGAGGGCCGGCGCTACGGGGTGGTGGCGGGAACCGGCCGCGTGCTGGACGCGGTGGAGAACTTCCGCTTCGACAGCGCCGTGCTGGAGTTCCTGCGCGAGCGGGCCGTCGTCGACATGCGCACGCTCGACTGGCTGGCCTCGTACCGCTTCTCGGGCGACATCTGGGGCTACCCGGAGGGCGAGGTCTACTTCCCGGGCTCGCCGATCCTGCGGGTCGAGGGCAGCTTCGCCGAGTGCGTGCTGCTGGAGACGGTGATCCTGTCGATCCTGAACCACGACTCGGCGATCGCCGCGGCCGCCTCCCGGATGGCCACGGCGGCGGGTGGCCGGCCGCTGGTCGAGATGGGCGCGCGGCGCACGCACGAGCTGGCGGCCGTGGCCTCGGCGCGGGCCGCGTACGTCGGCGGCTTCACCTCGACCTCCGACCTGGCGGCCGGGTTCCGGTACGGGATCCCCACCGTCGGCACCAGCGCCCACGCCTTCACCCTGGTCCACGACAGCGAGCGCGACGCCTTCACGGCGCAGGCGGCCTCGCTGGGCAGCGGGACGACCCTGCTGGTGGACACGTACGACGTGGCGGAGGCGGTCCGTACGGCCGTGGAGGTCGCCGGTACGGGGCTGGGCGCGGTCCGGATCGACTCCGGCGACCTGCTGCTGGTGGCGCACCGGGTGCGCCAGCAGCTGGACGAGCTGGGGGCGACGGGAACGAAGATCGTGGTCACCTCGGACCTGGACGAGTACGCCATCGCCTCGCTGGCGGCGGCGCCGGTGGACGCGTACGGGGTGGGCACGCAGCTGGTGACGGGCAGCGGGCACCCGACCTGCTCGATGGTCTACAAGCTGGTGGCGCGGGCGGTCTCGGCCGACCCCAAGGCCCCGCTGGCGCCGGTGGCGAAGAAGTCCTCGGGCGGCAAGACCTCGATCGGCGGCCGCAAGTGGGCGGCCCGT
Source organism: Streptomyces sp. NPDC037242 (assembly GCF_055604165.1). NCBI lineage: Bacteria > Bacillati > Actinomycetota > Actinomycetes > Kitasatosporales > Streptomycetaceae > Streptomyces > Streptomyces sp. NPDC037242. The sequence continues at coordinate 10,767 of NZ_JBVJUY010000018.1, read as the reverse complement.
CGCGTGGACGCGGAGGGTGTGGCCGAGGCGGAGGTCCTCGGGACCGGGCCGGTCCCCTCGGCCCTCGCGGACAGCCAGCTCCTGGTCCAGCTGGTCAAGGCCGGCGAGGTGGTCGCCCGCGAGCCGCTGGAGGCGGCCCGCGACCGGCACGTGGCCGCCCGCGCGGGGCTCCCGCTGTCGGCGACCCAGCTCTCGCGCGGCGAGGCCGTCATCCCGACGGAGTACGCGTAGCGCCTGCCGGCCGCGGGGCGGGCTCCGCGGCCGGGGGCCGGGGCTCCGCCCCAGTTTCGGGAGGGGGCGGGGCGGGGGAAGAGCCCCCGCGGGGTCCCTCGCACCACGGTCCCCGTCGCACCACCACACCAAGCCGAAGGGCACCGGACATGCACCGCGCACTGATCGTCGTCGACGTACAGAACGACTTCTGCGAAGGCGGCAGCCTCGCGGTCGCGGGCGGGGCCGATGTCGCCGCCGCCATCACCGAGCTCATCGGGCAGGCCACCGCCGGGTACCGGCACGTCGTCGCCACCCGCGACCACCACGTCGACCCCGGGTCGCACTTCGCGCACCCGCCCGCGCAGCCGGACTACGAGACCTCCTGGCCGGTCCACTGCGTCGCCGGGACCGAGGGCGTCGGGTTCCACCCGAACTTCGCCCCGGCCGTGGCCTCGGGGGCGGTCGCCGCCGTCTTCGACAAGGGGGCGTACGAGGCCGCGTACAGCGGTTTCGAGGGGACGGACGAGAACGGGCACGGTCTGGCCGACTGGCTGCGCGAGCGCCACGTCACCGAGGTCGACGTGGTCGGCATCGCCACCGACCACTGCGTGCGGGCCACGGCCCTGGACGCCGCCCGCGCCGGCTTCACCACCCGCGTGCTGCTGGACCTGACGGCCGCCGTGGCCCCGCACACCGCCGCGCGGGCCCTGGAGGAGCTCCGCGCGGCCGGCGTGACCCTGGCGGGCGATCTGGGCCGCGGCGCCCGGCCGGGGGCCTAGACGCCTCCCAGCAGGGCCCGGATGGGGTGCCACAGCTCTTCCGCCCGGTCCGGGGCGCAGCGCCAGAGCAGGCCGTCCGGGTGGTGCAGGACGGCGGTGACCTCGTCCGGGGTCGGCGGCTGGGCATTGCCGCGCAGGTACACCGCCCGCATGCCGAGGTTCCGCAGCCTGGTCAGGGCGCGGGCCCGGTTCGCGGCGTGCACCAGCACCCGTACGTTTCCGCCCTCGCCGGACGGTCTGGGCAGCGTCAGTGCGACCACCACGCTGCCGCCTGGCAGTCTGACGAAACCTCCACCGGGCATGATCCTCAGCTCCCCCGTGTCTCCCCTGTCAATAAGAACTCGCACCACGCATCTAAACGCGATCGGCCGCCGCCCGCTAGAGGGCGACGGCCGATCATGCTTTGACCTGCGGTTTTACCGACTACTTCACAGAGGGGCCGACCTCGACCGTCATCTGGAGACCGTCGTACGGCTCCTTGACGATCTTGATCTTGGTGTTGGTGTCAGTGACCTTCACCGAACCGGTCGGGTTCTCGTCGTAGTAGTACTTGCCCTTGTGGTCGTCGAAGGCCAGGTTGGCGGCCTTCGGCTTCAGGAACAGGGACTCGCCGTTCTTGTGCAGCGTGAACGCGTCCGTCGAGTAGGCGCTGAAGGTCGCGTCGTACGGCTGGATCTTGTTCCGCAGCAGGGTGCCGTCCGACCACTTCATCGGCTTGGCGTTGGCGTCGACCGGAAGGATCAGGCCGGCGCCCGGGTGCTGGCTGGTGTTGTTGTCCTTCTGGGACTTGTCCCAGAGCCAGACGAGCAGACCGTCCTGGTACGGGTAGTGCTCGACCCAGCCCGGCTTGGTGTTGGCGAAGCCGAAGTTGTACGGGCCGACCTTGAGGGTCGAGTCGTACGAGACGTAGCGGCGGTTCTCGGCCAGGTAGTACTGGTCGTACTCCTTGGTGAAACCGGCGCCGATGCGCGAGAAGCCCTTGCCGGTCCAGCCGTTGTCGCCGTTCTCGGCGCCGTCGGCGAAGACCGTGGAGCCGTCCGCGGTGACGGTGACGGCGTCGGCCGCGAAGCCCTTGCCGCCCGCGCCGCCGTCCGTCTGGTAACGGAAGCGGAGGTCGACCTTCTTGCCCGCGTAGGCGTCGAGCGGGAAGTTCAGCGACTGCCAGGCACCGGAGACACCGGTCAGCGACGGGCTGCCGGAGGCGTCGGCCGGGATGGCCGTGCCGTTGGCAGTGCCGGCGAGGGCGGTCCAGGTGGCGCCGCCGTCCGTGGACACCTCGGTGTAGAGGTAGTCGTAGTCCGCCTCGATGTCCCACCAGCCCTTGAGCGACAGGGCCGCGGAGGACTTGCCGGTCAGGTCGAGCGACCGGGTGAGGGTGTTCTTGAGGTCGTCACCCATGTTGCTCCACCACTGCGTGGAGCCCTCGGCGGGAGCGACGATCTCGGTCGTGACCTTCTTCTTCGGCAGCTCGACGACCAGCGCCTGCTTGTCCTTGGTGTTGAAGGCCGAGACGCCCAGCTTGTGGGTGGACTTCGTCGCGGCCTTGGCCGTGTCGTAGTTCAGCCAGCCCAGCTGGAGCTTGTCCCAGGCGGTCATGTCGCCCGGGAGGTCGCCTATGGAGTCCTCGCCCTTGCCGAGCCAGGAGCCCGCCGACATCAGGGACCAGAAGCCGACCGAGTTCTCGCCGCCACCGGAGGTGTCGTAGAGGTCCGGCAGGCCGAGGTCGTGGCCGTACTCGTGCGCGAAGACGCCGAGGCCGCCGTTCTCCGGCTGCATCGTGTAGTCGCCGACCCAGATGCCGGTGCTGCCGATCTGGGTGCCGCCGGCCTTGTTGTTCTCCGGGCCGGTCTTGCCCGCGTCGGTGCCGTAGGCGTACCAGCGGTGCGCCCACAGGGCGTTGGTGCCCTGCGCACCGCCACCGGCCGACTCGTCCTCGCCCGCGTGGACGATCTGGAAGTGGTCGATGTAGCCGTCGGGCTCGTTGAAGTTGCCGTCACCGTCGAAGTCGTTGCGGTCCCACTGGTCGTACTGGGCCAGCAGGGCCTTGATCTCGGCGTCGGTCTTGCCGGCCTTCTTCTGCGCCTCCGTCCACGCGGTGACGCCGTCCTTGACGGTGTCCCACACGTTGGAGCAGTTGGACTGGAGGCAGTAGTTGGAGCCGTAACGGGCCTCGTTGTACGGGACCTTGACCCAGTCGGAGACCTGGCCGTCGACCGAGTACCGGCCGGAGGAGGTCTTCTCGTAGTAGGTCTTCAGGGAGTCCTTGCCCTCGCCGGTACCGAAGTACAGGTCCTGGAAGTACTCGCGGCTGAAGTCCTTGCGCCAGGCGGTGCTGTTGTTCGTGGCACGGTCCGGCTGCGCGATGGTGTTGTGCATCGGGCCGGGCGTGCCGCCGTACTTCTGCACCGCCGGCTTCGGGCCCGGGCCGTCCGGGTCGAACATGGTCGTGTTGTCGACCTGGTCGCCGAACTCGACGAGGATCGTGAAGATCTTGTCGGTCTTCTCGCGGCCGAGCTCGACGTACTTCTTGTCGTCGAGCTTGACGACCTTCGAGGCGCCGCGCTGCTCGACGTCCTTCTTGCCGGCCAGCACCTGCTCCAGCGCGGCCTCGCGCTGCTGCGCCTGCTGCTTGCTGAACGGGCCCTCGAGGTTGTGCTTGACCTGCTCCTTGGCGGGAGCGGTCGGGTCCTGGCGGTCTGCGGCGGGGGCACCCCACCGCTCGTCGGCCTGGGCGACGGTGAAGAAGACCCCGGACGCCGCGGTGGCGGCCAGGGTGACTCCGATGGCCGCGGCGCGCAGGGTGCGCCTTCTGGCGGAATTGCTGGTCACTTGATGTCGTTCCCCTCCCGCGGCCGCGACATAGGTCGGAACGTCTCCATAGGAGCGGGGGGTTCCGCGCGGCGCGCGTCTCAAGTGACGACATTTGACCGGAGAGTCGCAAGAAAAGACAGACCTTGACTTGTTCCTTACAACTGCACTATGCGGGCAAGGAGTTCCGCTATTCGGACGTTCCACGGCCATATGGGGCGAACGCCGCTTCCCGCCCTTGAGGATCACCGGAGAATGACCCCCGTGCGCCCCCCGTGCTCCGGCACCGTGGGTTAGGTCGTGCTTACCGGTAGTTCCGCTCGGGCATCCACCGTCTTAGAGTCACTTGACGCGCGACCTGGTTGAGCCGACTCCCCCTCCCGCCTTGAGGACGGATATCGCCATGCCGCGTCCGACTGCCGCACAGCTCGCCTACGGGTCCGCCACCGTCATCGTGTCGACGATCGCCATGCTGCTGCTCTCGCAGACGAGCACCGGGCTCGGGGTCGCGGTCATCTCCGCCGCCGCGCTCACGCTCGGGCTCCTCGTCGCGCTCACCGCACCCCTCCCGCGCCGGCGCGGCCGGCACGCGGCGGGGCGTACGGGCCGGGCCGGCGCCCCCGTCGCCCTGGACGTGGACACGGCGGCCGCCGCCCGGGTGCCCGATCCCCGGACCGCGACCGCCGAACATCCCGTCCACCACTGACCGCCCCGGGCGGACAACGCGGCGCGGGCGGCCTCCCGGAAGGGAGACCGCCCACGGCGCTCACAGTGCTGCGGGGTGACGCAGGTCCTATGTGACGCGTACCACCACGGTCTTGCCGACCTTGTCGTGCAGACCCTGCTTGTACGGCTTGTCGACGAGCATCGAGATGGCGAGCGCGATCGGCCAGAGGCAGAAGCAGCAGATCAGCGTCGGCAGCCAGAGCAGGGCGGCGCGGGAGAGCGCGGCGTTGGACTGCGGGACGCTGCCGTCGTTGAGCATCGCGACGCGCAGGCCCAGCCACTTCTTGCCGAGGGTCTGGCCGTTCTTCTTCGTGAACCACCAGTCGTAGCCGACGTACGCGGCGATCGAGATCAGCGTCATGATCAGGCCGCTGCCGCTGTAGGACTTGGTGATGACCTCGCTGACGTCCTCGCCCTTCTCGGTCTCGACCGTGTAGCGGTTCGTGCCGAAGGCGAGTTGGATGAGGAACAGCGGGACGGCGACGATCACCACGTCGACGATGCGGGCGACGAGCCGCTTGCCGAAGTCGGCGAGCGGCGGCATCCCGGCGAGCGGATCGGGCATGCCGTAGCCGCCACCACCACCGCCGTACGGGTCACCGCCGCCGCCGTACGGGGGCGGCGGGGGCGGATAGCCGCCACCCCCGGGCGGGGGCGGCGGGAACCCTCCTGCCCCGGGGGGCGGCGAGCCGTACGGCGAGCCGCCCGACGGGGGCGTCGGTTCCTGTGGCTTCTTGAGGAACGGGTCGTCCTCGGGCGGCTGGCCCGGCGGCGGCTGGTCGGTACTCATGGCCCGAGTCGAACCCGGCCCGGGGACCCCCGCAACGGGACCGCGTCCGTTCGGGGGACGGGTACCCCTGCACGGCCCTACGCCGGGCCCCAGTCGCCGCTAGGGGGTGTCTGACGGATGTCCGTGACGCCGCTCCTTCCCCACGGACACCCGCCAGACACCCCCTAGCGGGCCACGTAGGTCCGGGCGGCCTTGTCGTGCCAGGCCTGGCGGCGGGGGCGGTCCAGCAGGCACCACAGGCTGCCCGGGAGCCCGAGGAGGGCGTACACCAGCCAGCGCCGCAGGGCCGCACCGAAGCCGGGCGGGCGCAGCGTGGCGGTGGCCAGGACCCGTACGCCGAGCAGCTTCTTGCCCGGGGTGCGGCCCCAACGAGCGGTGGGCAGGGCCTCGTACAGGACTCCGAAGAGCAGTACGGCGCCGAGCACCAGCCCGAGGTGGCCGGCGATGGTGGCGTCGAGCAGCCAGACCGTGGTGATCCGCCCGCTGACCCGGGCGGCGTCCACCTTGGCCTCGATGTGTGCGGTCGCCTCGGGTACGAGGGGGCGCGCGACCGCCGCCGCGACGGCGCCGAGCACGAGGGAGTCCACGAGGCGGGCCACGGCGCGGCGCGCCAGCCCGGCGGGGCGTACGGCGCGCTCCGCCATCCGCTCGAACACGGCCCGTTCGGTACGGCGGGGGGCGGCGGGCACCGCGGCTTCCGCCGGGGCGGCCGGGGCGGCGGGGGCAGCCGGGGCAGCGGGCTCGGGGACCGCGGTCGCGGCGGGCCGCGCGGGAGCCGCGGACCGGGGGGCGGGCGCCGGCGCCGGGGCGGGGGCCGGTGCCGGGGCGGGAGCCGGCGCCGGGGCGGGCGCCGGTGCCGGGGCGGGGGCCGCGGACCGGGGGGCGGGGGCCGGGGCCGGCGTCGGGAGGGGCTGCGCCGGCGCCGGGGCGGCCGGCTGGGGCCACGAGGTGGTGAGGCCCGACCCCGCACCGGAGACCCCCGGGGCGTCGGGCCACGCCGTCGCCGGCGGCGCGGCGGAGACGGCAGCGGCCGCCGCCGCGGCCGCGCCGACCGGGGAGCGGGCCGAGAGGATGCCGACGCCCTGCTGCGCGGGGACCGGAGTACGGGCCAGCGAGATCCCCGCCGCGCGCGCCGGGGGTTCGCTGCCCCAGGACACCCGGTGGTCGCGGGGCCCGCCGAAGCCGGACTGCTGCGCGGGGTCGGCCTGCCATGCGGCCACCGGTCCGGGGCCGGGACCGGGGCCGGGGCCGGAGCCGTGTCCGTGCCCGGGTTCGGGCTCCGGCCCGGGCAGCGCCCCGGTCCCCGAGGTCTCGTCCAGGAACACCGGCCCCGTCTCGTCGGCCGCGACGGCGGGGGCGGGCGCGGGCGCAGCGGGGGCGGGGGCAGGCGCCACCGGAGCGGGGGCAGGGGCAGGGGCAGCAGCGGCGACCGGCCCGGGTACGGCGGCCGCGGGGCGGCTCGTACCCGGCACCCAGGAGGCTCCGTTCCAGTACCGGACGAACCCGGGGATGGACGGATCGGGGTAGTAGCCCTCGCGGGGCGCGTGCTCGCCGTCACCAGGGGAGGCCGTCAATGTCCCCAACTCCGATCGTGGCTTGAGGCTTGTGCAGGGGAGGACCATAGCCAAGAACCGCCCCCCGACAGGTCCGGTAACGGGAGAATCCAAGCGTTCGGGCGAACGCGGTGACGTACGGCCGTTTTCGGTCAGCCGACAGATTTCGGCCAATCTCCCGTTTGCCGCCCGAAGTCGCGTCATACCCGGGTACTTCGACGCTCTCTCCGGGCGTGGGGCGCGTTCCCGGCCCCGCACCCGTAGCGCACCGAACCGCACCGCAGCGAAGTGAGGCCGTCATGCACCACCCCGTCATCGAACGCGAGCTGGAACTGAAGCTGGTCCTGTCCCCCGAGCGCAGCATCGCCGTCCCCGCCCGGCTCCTCTACTTCACGGACGACCCGTACGCCGTCCACATCACCTTCCACACCGGCTCCAGCACCCCGGTCAACTGGACCTTCGCCCGCGAGCTGCTGGTCGAGGGCGTGTTCAGGCCGTGCGGCCACGGAGACGTCCGGGTCTGGCCCACGAAGATCGACAACAAGGCCGTCCTCTGCATGGCGCTCAGCTCCCCCGACGGCGACGCCCTGCTGGAGGCGCCCGCCGCGTCCGTGTCCGCGTGGCTGGAGCGCACCCTGCGCGTGGTGCCCCCGGGCACCGAGGCCGAGCGGCTCGGCCTCGACGCGGCGCTGGCCGAGCTGCTCGCCCCGACGCCGGCCGACGACCTGTGGATGCGCGATCCGTGGCCGTCGGACGAGTCGGCGGACGGGGAGCAGTGAGGGCCCCCGGCCCGTACGGTCAGAAGAGCTTGCCCGGGTTGAGCAGCCCCTCCGGATCGAAGGCCTGCTTGACGGCGCGCTGGATCTCCAGCCCCACCGGGCCCAGTTCGCGGGCCAGCCACTCCTTCTTCAGTACTCCGACGCCGTGTTCGCCGGTGATGGTGCCGCCCAGGGCCAGCCCGAGCGCCATGATCTCGTCGAAGGACTCGCGGGCCCGGCGGGTCTCGTCCTCGTCGGCCGGGTCGAAGCAGACCACGGGGTGGGTGTTACCGTCGCCCGCGTGCGCGCAGACCCCGATGAGCAGGTCGTGCGTACGGGCGATGGCGGCGGTCCCGTCCAGCATCTCGGCGAGCCGTGAGCGCGGTACGCACACGTCGTCGATCATCGTCGCGGGCCGCAGGGTCTCCAGTGCGGTCAGGGACATCCGGCGTGCCTGGAGCAGCAGTTCGGACTCCGCCTCGTCCTCGGCGGGCACCACCGCGGTGGCCCCGGCGGCCGTGCACAGCTCCCCCACGGCGGCCAGGTCCGCGGGGGCCTGCGGGGTGTCGAAGGCGGCGAGCAGCAGCGCCTCGGTGGTCTCCGGCAGGCCCATCTTTCCGAGCGCGTTGACGGCCCGGACGGTCGTACGGTCCATCAGTTCCAGCAGCGAGGGCGTCAGACCGGCCTCCATGACGGCGCACACGGCGGCACAGGCGGCCGCTGCCGAGGGGAACTCCGCGGCCAGCGCGAGCTGCCGGGGCGGCGCGGGCCGCAGCGCGAGGACGGCCCGGACGACGACGCCGAGGCTGCCCTCGGAGCCGACGAAGAGCCGGGTGAGGTCGTACCCGGCGACGCCCTTGGCGGTGCGCCGGCCGGTACGCAGCAGCCGCCCGTCGGCGAGGACCACGTCGAGACCGATCACGTACTCGGCGGTGACCCCGTACTTGACGCAGCACAGACCGCCGGAGGCGGTGCCGATGTTGCCGCCGATCGTGCACTGTTCCCAGCTGGACGGGTCGGGCGGGTAGTACAGGCCCCGCTCGGCGACCGCGCGCGAGAGGACGGCGTTGACGACGCCCGGTTCGACGACGGCGATCCGGTCGACGGTGTCGATCTCCAGGATCCGGTCCATCTTGACCAGGGACAGCACGATGCAGCCGTCGGAGGCGTTGGCGGCGCCCGACAGGCCGGTACGGGCGCCCTGGGGGACGACGGGGACCCGTAGGGCGTGGGCGGTGCGCAGGACGTGCTGGACCTGTTCCACCGTGCGGGGCAGGACCACGACGGCCGGGGTGCCGGAGGCGCAGAAGCTGGCCATGTCGGTGGCGTAGGAGGCAGTCACCTGGGGGTCGGTGAGGAGGGCCTCGGGCGGAAGCCCTTCGCGGAGCCGCGCCGTGAGCCGTGCGATGAGCTGTGCGGAGAGATCATCATCCATGGGGTCAGCGTGGCAGCCGGGGCCATCGGTGTGAACACGGCCGCAACGCTCTTCGGACACCTCGGCGGGCTCTTCATATTGACGCACAGTGACCCCATGGACGAGGAATCGCAGCAGTCGGCCCCGCCCGTGACCTTCACCGGCCGCAAGACGCTCGTGGCGGCCGCGGTCGCGGTGACCCTGATCGCCGGCGCCCTGCTGATCCGGCCGGCCCGCACGAACGACGACGCGCGCCCGCCCGGACCCCGCGAACGGGCCGCGGCAGCGGTCGGAATGGGTGCGCCCGCCTCCGCGGTGGACCTGTCGGCCCTGGTCGCGGACCGGGAGAAGTGGGTCGCGGGGCACGCGCAGGACGACGCGTCGTGGGCGGTGCTCGGGTCCGCTTACCTGGAGCAGGCGCGGCGGACGGCGGACCCGGGCTGGTACCCGAAGGCGGAGAGGGCGCTGAAGCGCTCGTTGGAGCTGCGCCCCGCGGAGAAGGGCAACTTCGACGCGATGACGGGCATGGGCGCGCTGGCCAACGCCCGGCGGGACTACGGGACCGGGCGCAAGTGGGGCGAGCTCGTACGGGCCCAGGCGCCACAGCGGTGGACGGCGTACCCGGTGCTCGTGGACGCGTACACCGGGCTCGGGGACTACAAGGCGGCCGAGAAGGCGATGGAACGGGTGGTGGACCTGCGGCCGGGGCTGGCGGCGTTCATCAGGGCCTCGCAGGTCTACCGGGACCGCGGCTGGCGCGAGGACGCGACGATGGCCATGGAGCACGCCGCGGGCGCCGCGAAGACTCCGGCGGAGAAGGCGTACGTGCTGTTCCGGCTCGGGGAGCTGGCCTGGGAGCGCGGCGAGGCGGCGGAGGCGCTGCGGCAGTACGAGGGTGCGCTGCGCACCGATCCGGCGCAGGCGGAGGCCCTGGGCGGCCGGGCGCGCGCGCTGGCCGCGCTGGGGCGGGGCGGCGAGGCGGTGCGGGACTACCGGATGGCTCTGGGGCGCACACCGGTGCCGCAGCTGGCGCTGGAGCTGGGAGAGCTGCTGGAGTCGCTGGGCCGGGCGGACGAGGCGAAGGTGCCGTACGACGCGCTGGGCGTGCTGGCTGCGCGGGGCAGCACGAACGGGGTGAACGAGGAGGTGGTCCTGGGCCTGTACGAGGCGGACCACAAGGACCCGGAGGCGGCCGTGCGGCGCCTGTCGGCGGAGTGGTCGCGGCACAAGAGCGCGCAGGTGGCGGACGCGCTGGGCTGGGCACTGCACAAGTCGGGGGACGACGCGGCCGCGCTGGAGTACGCGAAGAAGGCGACCGAACTCGGGCTGCGGCTGGCCGACTTCTCCTACCACCGGGCCATGATCGAGCGCGGGCTGGGCGACGAGGCGGCGGCCCGGCGGCACTTGCAGGAGACGATGCGGACGAACCCGGGCTTCTCGCCGGTGCGGTCGCGGTCGGCCAAGGAGGCCCTCGCCTCGATCGGCCAGCCGCCGCCGGGGGGCCCGGAGAACATGCAGCCGACCACTCCGTGGGTGGCGCCGGACCTCCCGATGGCCCGCCCGAAGCCCAAGCCGAAGCCCGCGGCGGCCCCGAAGCCGAAGCCGACGGGGCGCTAGGGAGCGTCGAACGCCGGCGGGGGGGGGGGGGGGGGGGGGGGGGGGGGGGGGGGGGGGGGGGGGGGGGGGGGGGGGGGGGGGGGGGGGGGGGGGGGGGGGGGGGGGGGGG